>NZ_JAIWYK010000072.1:0-38999 GCF_022030075.1 Anoxybacillus sp. LAT27 | reverse complement strand
CCCCGATATCAAGGAACGATGATGCACGATGCGTTCGGTACGTATCCAAAATACACGCAAGCCACCCATGCCCTTTGTCACGCCCATCATTTGCGTGAATTGAAGGGCTTCATCGAACAAGGACATACATGGGCATCGCGCATGACGACGTTTCTGTTAGCCGCCAAGCAAGCCGTCGAAGCTCATCACGGTGCACTTTCCGAAGAAGAAGCGAGACGGTGGGAACGAGTGTATGATCGCATCCTAAAAAGGGCACAGCACCGATTGGAAGCGAAGACGCCTCTTCCGAAAAAAGCACTCGCTTTTATTCGACGGCTTCAGAAACGAAAGGAAGAAGCGCTGCGTTTCTTACGTGAAGCTCACGTTCCCTTTGACAACAACCAAGCCGAACGCGATCTTCGCATGGTCAAAGTGAAAGAGAACATTTCGGGTACGTTTCGCGAAGAAACATTCGCCCAGTCTTTTTGTATCACAAGAAGCATCGTTTCCACACTGACGAAGCACGAAAAAAACGTGTGGGACTCGTTATGCCTCCTGTTGACGGGCGAAACGCTCGATCGTGTTCTTTCTACCACTTAGGGCATTTTCTATCACAGGGATGCCCTATTTGTGTTGCGCTTCTTTACATACTACTATCGGGATGAATAGTTACTCAAACAGTACAACGTTAGGTGAAACTATATGAAAATTGTTCTAAAAAAAGTAGAAAATCTAAATTCAGATAATAATATTTATACGGTAAATAAGTTGTTAGATTCAATGGATTACGAAGATATAAATAATCAAGCATACGAAATTTCGATAAAATGGTCAAACGGAATTGAAGATTTATTTATCATAAATGGCGATTTTATTGCTCCCGTTGCACAATTAGACGTTTATAATTTTTTTAAAGAATATTTAACTGCCATAAAAATTTATAAAAAATTGATTAATTTAAATAAAAATATTATTTTGGATAATAGCAATAAGTTGTTAATACAAAATTTAATGAAAATAAATAAAGTAACTGGGAATAAATTGGTTTTTGAAACAAAGAGATATATTATAGAGAAAAAACATTTGAAAAATAAATTATTAGAAATTACAAAAAGAAACTTCAAAGAAAACTATATTAAATATTTATTGGGGCTTTTTGTAAAGAAAAAGAAAAAAAATCAAGAAGATATTATTGTATTTGCCGATGTATATAATAGACCTACTAATGAAATGTTAAATTTAGTTTCAAGTAACATTGAAAAACCTAATATTATTATTACCTCTGAACCTAGAATCTCTAAACATTTTTTTATGAATAAAGGAATTCCTCTCGGGAGTTTTATTAATTTAAAGCTTTTAATCAAGTTTATTAGAGAAAGATTTATTTATTCAAAAAGATTAAAAAAAATCAAGAATAAAATTAGCTTAGATTTTGGAAACAAAGCTATTAATCGATTAATAAGTAGTGAGTTTGAAAAAAAAATAAAAAAACTTTTTTTAACTTGTCTGCTTGATAACTATATTCTTCATAATCTCATAAATGAAATAAATCCAAAACTTATAATACTTGGAACAGATTGTCATAGACTATCAAGACATCTAGTAATAATTTCTAAAAAATATAATATTAAATCTTTGGTACTACAACATGGTGCTACTAATGGAAAATATGGATTTGCCCCTCTTTTTGCAAATAAAATTGCAGTTTGGGGTAATATATCAAAAAAGATTCTAATAGATTGGGGAATACCTGAGGAAAATATAATAATAACAGGGAATCCAAGATTTAAAAAGATAAAGAGTTATAGACAAAAAAACTGCTGCAAATCTAAGTATACTGAAAAATTAAAAATATTAGTTGCTTTGTCTCCATATGAGAAAGATGTGACTGTTGAAATTTTAACTTTGGTGCTTGAGGCTGTAAAAAATATAAAAGACATAACATTAATTGTGAAACCTCATCCTTCTGAAAAGAATATTTATTATTATGAAGAGATTATAAAAAGGTATAATTATATAGATGTAATTCTAGATGAGAAATCTTCAACTAACTATTTGTTAGCAGATTCAGATGTAGTAGTTTCAGCGCAGTCAACTATAGGAATAGAAGCATTGCTTTTTGGGAAAACTTTAATAGAAATTGATTCAAAAAGGATATCAAAAAAAATACCATATGATAAATATAATTGTTGTTATCAAGTCAAAAATGTTGATGATTTTATAAATGCTATAGCATCAATTAGAGAAAAGGATTCATCATTTAATACAATTATGAATAATAGTAATAAATTTCTTTATGATTATTTAGGAGATCCTAATACTAATACCTATAAGAAAATAAAAGAATTTATTAATATTTTATTAGGAGAGTAAAATATGATATTAAGAAAAAATTATTACTATTATGTATATTTAACTTTACTTATAGGTATAATCATAGGTATCATCATAGGTATCATAGTTCCTATGATTTTGTTGAAGTTTTCATTCTATCAGCTATATATTCTAGTTTTTATATTATTGATTATTTATAGCCATATAAAATATAACCTTGTGAATATTTTAAATCCTATTTCATTTTATTTACTTTATTACTTTATTTTTGTTGCTTTTGGTGGACTTTTTGCACCAAAGTATTCTAATAGGATACTAATTAGCGAAAAGGTTTTTTTATTAGTATTAATAGGAGCATTGTTTTTTATACTAGGTTCCATGTTTTACCGAATTTTATCGAAGAGAATCGTTCCTAATATTTACAAAAAAAGTATATACTCAACATGGGAGTATAATAAAGCGAATTATCTTAGTTTATCGTTAATATTAATAGGCAGTATGCTCACCTTTTATTATTACTATTTAGCAGGTACTATTCCAATTTTAAATGAAAATGCTGATTATTTTAGAGTTCAAGTAAAAGAAGGGAAGAGTTGGTTGTATCTTCTCTCTTATGGTTTTTATTTAGTAGGATTACTTATTTTCTCCTTAAATAATATGAATATAGGAAAATATAAAACATCTATAATAATTTCGTTTCTAGGATGTATTATTTTTATCGGACTTGGATATAGATCACCAGCATTTCAACTTTTATTAATGTCATATGTTCTTTATTCTTATTTTAAATATAGAAAAATCAAGTTATTTAGAGTATTAATATTTGGATTAATATTATTATTTTTAATAGGATTAACTGGTTCTATAAGAAGTAAAGGTGTGGATGTTATTTCCCAGTATAATATTATATGGTTAACTCTAGAATGGAGATTTTTTGTTCAAATTAGCAATATTCAAATGATTTTTGATTGGATATCTAATAATCAATATTTATATGGTAAATCTCTAGTCATAGATTTATTAACACTGTTGCCTGGTTATCAGCCAAGTTTTGCTATATGGTTAAAAGATGTTATGGGGATGGACTTTGCAGGAGGATTTACTACTACATTAGTTGGAGAAGCTTATGCTAATTTTGGGTTTTTAGGTGTTATAATATTATCTTTATTAATGGGCTTTATTGGTCAGGGGACATATTATTTTATTATAAAAAAGGAAAATATTAACCTATATGAAATTGGTGTTTTATTATTAATTTCATTTAGTATTGGTTCAATGGTATCCAGTGGCATTTTTACTGCATTAAAAAATGTTCTTCTTCCCTTTCTGGGGTTGTATCTTGTTATTACTAAATTATTTTTAAATAAATAAAAGTACAAGTGAGTGAGATTATATAACCCGTGGTGCTAGTTGAGCTTTAGCGCTCAACTAGCCCAAGTGTAACCAGGGAATAAGCTAACAATATACCGTCTAGTGCCACTTCAAATCCGATAATCGAATTGGCTCGGATCCCCGTGATGCGATAGTGGTCAACCAGAACCGAGAACACCGTCTCGATCACTTTGCGTTTTTGTTGGATCCACTGCTCCCATGTCTCAGACGCACGATGTTTCTGGTTTTTTCGAGACGGAGTCCAAAGCGCCATTTGGTATTCTTCGTACAGCCTTTTTTGCAAGTCACGGCTAATGAATCCTTTGTCCCCAAAGTTATACGGGTGGGGAATTTGGGTCATCACGCTTTCGGCTGCGATTCGATCGTGGCAAGATGCTTCCGTCACCACATACCCCATTGGCAGCCCTTGATCGGTCACTTGAAGGTGCAGCTTCAACCCGTAGTACCATTGCTTTTTGGAAGCGCAATACCCGATGTCGGCGATCTCTTGAAACCGTTTGACGCGATGCATTCTTGCCGTATGGCACAATGGGAGCGGCAAGCTGTCCACGACGGCATAGGCATGATGTTGGCCACGTTTTGCCAGCTCATGGCGGATCCATTTGATAGCGAAGCCAAGCGCCCGGCAGCGGCGGTTATACCGGGAACGTTCGAGAAACGAGCCGTTTGTGAACAAATTTCCCGTGACAAAACGATGCCACGCCCGTTCAGAAGTAAAACCGAGCAGCTTTCCTAAAAGATGAATGGCGATGATGACAGCGTCCTCTTGCTTGACCAAATGGCGATTTCGACGATGAAGATGCACCTGAATGCATGAAAGTTGAGCAGAAACAAAAACGAAAATGGCGGCATATTGCTTTTGAATCTTGGCCCGATCTGTAGTAAAATGAAAGTGCTCTTGCATAGGGATCCTCCTTTTTAATGGTTGGTTGCACTTTCATTTTAAGGGGATCCTCATGCAAGGGCTATTTTTATGCTTGTTTGAGTTTATCTATATAGATGCACATTGAAACATTAACGTCCGTATAAGTGGCTTCCACCCCGGTTATACTGCTCCTAGGTACTTCACGAAGAAAAGGAGCGGAAACGGAATGAAACGATTGAAAATCACCAATGACCATGGATGGACGCCACGAACCCTTCGAAAGGAAGAGAAAAAAATCAAAAACATTTCCCTGCGTCAACGCGTCATGGCCGTTCGCCTCGTCATGGAAGGGTATCTGGGGAAAGACGTCGCTTCCATGCTCAACCTGTGCCGCCAAAGCGTCGCATTTTATGTCTCCTTATTCAACGAAGGAGGGCTCGATCTCCTGCTCGATCGGAAATATCCGCCGGGCCGGGAGCCGTTTTTGACACTGGAACAGCAACAGGAACTGAAACAGACGATCTTGACCCACACCCCGGCCGAACTCGGTTGGGACATCGCTTCTTCTTGGAATACGCGGATTCTTCAGTCTTATATCCGCGAACACTACGAGGTGGACATGTCCCGGGAAGGAATTCGCAAACTTTTACATCGAATGAGATTGTCTTGGACTCGTCCCACCTATACCCTGGCCAAAGGCGATGCCGAACAACAGCAGGCGTTTGAGAAACAAATGGATCTCATTAAAAAAAACTGATCACTCCCGATACGATTCTTTTATATGCCGATGAAACTCATGTTCGGTCTTATCAAATCCTGCGGGCCACTTGGTCGGAGGCAGGCCGGCAAAAACAAGTGCCCACGTACGGCCATCATGCCCACGTTTCTGTATTTGGGGCGGTGAATGTGCTCAATGGGGACACCGTTCTTCATCGAGCAGTCGCTGCGAATGCGACGACGTTTTTGGATTTTTTAAAGATCTTGAAGAGCCGTTATCCAGACCAGCTGATCGTGCTCGTGCTCGACAATGCCCGCATCCACCATGCCAAAATGGTGAGAGATTTCTTGCGCCAAGAAGGGGAATCGTTTCACTTGATCTTTTTACCTCCTTATTCCCCACAGCTGAATCCCATCGAACGCTTGTGGAAATGGCTCAAGGATGCGGTCATTGCCAATGTGTTTCACAAAGATCAAATGGATATTGACCAAGCCATTGCCCGGTTTATGGAATATATAGATCAACAACCGGAAGAGGTGCTTCGACGCTTGGGGTGTGCAGCGTGATGCAAAGGTTAACTTTTCAAGGTGCATTTATATAGCACCACGGGTTATATACTGTCTCATTAGCCCCCTAATGAATTTGGACACTCGATAAGGTGTTTTTTATAATCGAAGTGACCAAATGAAGGGGGTTTTTGATTTACATGAAACGAAGAAAACATTCAAAGGAATTTAAGCTACAAGTAGTGAAAGAAGCATTAGAAGTTGGAAATAAAGCATTGGTAGCTAGAAGATACGAGCTTAGCCCTAATCTTGTGCAAAGATGGGTAAAAGCGTATTAAGAAGGGTAACAGGTATCTTAGAAGTAGCTGAAAAGATCGTGTATTGATCCTTCACCATTTCAACAGGAAGTGGGCAGAGAGAAAGTTACGAAGATTTTCCAAAACACATGAAGTACTCCAGCGAATATTTGAAGAACGTTACAATTAAAAAAATGTAAGGTAGTAAAATAAGGAGAGCTTCGCTTTCCTTCTAATCAGACTGAATATTCAATCTGATTAGAAGGAAAGAGTCTCCCACCATTTCAAAAGCATTTCAGAGATATTCTATTTTTCTTTCCTTACACAAAATTTGGCGCTATTCTTTATTTTTTAGACGGTGTTGCAAAACTCTAGAGTAAAAACTCGAAGTTATGCATAAGTATGTAACATAACACATGCAGTAAATATCAGTTCGTACCATCTTGGCTATTCCAGCCTGTCACTCTTTAATTCATTAAATACACGCTCAATCTCGCAGCGAAGTCCAAATAGCTATTGACCAAACCTCGTTTTCAAAAAAGACAGGAAGAGCTCGGCCATAGGCATCTTTTTGTTCCTTGCTGTTGCGGAAGTTGATGGGGGAAATAAACTTGATTCCTGCTTGTTCGGCTGTTTAACGAATCTTTTTACTGTCATAGGCGGCATTGCCTAATGCGAATTCGATATCCCATTGCTCTAAAGAAGCAAGCAGTTTTGGCACCACTGCGGCATCATTCCGATTCGCTTTAGTCAATTATATGAGGATAAAATAATTTCCTCAGTAGTGGTGCAGAGGTGAAGATTATACCTTTAAAACAATAGTATCGGGTAGACACTCCCCACTTCGCTTGAGAATCGTAAAGACTACTCCGAAGATCAGTACTGTCGATCAGCACTATTTGGGAATATTTCACTTTTAAATCTTTTAGCAGCAGTGCATGAAAAACAGTAAATCCTTGTTTATGGAACTACTACATTGTTAAGGAAAATGTGGAAAGATAAGGAATTCGAACAAGCCTACAAGCTCGCTGAAAACAACGAAAGCGTTGCAGGATGCGCACTAGTTTCCTAAAGGAGTCAATGGAAAAATAGGTCTTCAAAAAGAAACATTTCAACAACGCTTTTTTTGACATTGTCGGTCTTCCTTTCAAATGCTGTGTTTTTAGTAACGATATAGAGAGTCGATATACTGAAATAATGCTTTTAAAAGTGGGTCGATTTCATAAGAACATGCATGTTCATCATTCAAATTAGAAATCATGATAGTGTTCACCCCTTGGTTTTGTTTTTTGGTCAGTGATATGATTTACAAGGTGGTAGGTTTTTATGTGCATTTATACATTCGTTATGTGTTTTGCAACACGTTCAAATAGATATTAGATAATAGTTGAGGTGTGTAATTTGAAAAATATATTTATAATAGGCTCAAAGGGTATCCCTGCCAAATACGGTGGCTTTGAAACGTTTGTAGAATATTTGACCAAAAGAAAGGTAAGTGAGGATATCACTTACCATGTTTCATGTTTAGGGGAGAATAACGATGAATTTTATTATAACAATGCTAGATGTTTTAATGTAAAGGTTCCTGATGTGGGAAGTGCGAAAGCGGTTCTTTATGATTTAATGAGTTTACGGGAATGTATTCGATATATTAAAGAGTACAATCTAACTAACAGCATTGTTTATATTTTGGCTTGTCGAATTGGTCCGTTTTTTGCTTTCTATAAGAAAAAGCTAGAGAAAATGGGGGTCAAGGTGTTTGTAAACCCTGACGGCCATGAATGGAAACGAAGTAAATGGAATTATTGGATTAAACGTTATTGGAAGTTTTCTGAGCGTTTAATGGTGAAACATGCGGATTTATTAGTATGCGATTCACGTGGGATTGAGTCATACATTCAAAATGAATATAGACAATATCGCCCGAAAACTACGTTTATTGCTTATGGAGCGGATGTGAAGGCATCTTCACTTGCGGATGATGATGCGAAGCTAGTTGATTGGTATCGTCAACATCAGTTAAAGCAGTTTGAATATTATTTAATTGTGGGACGTTTTGTTCCTGAAAATAACTATGAACTAATGATTCGCGAGTTTATGGCATCTAACACTAAAAAGGATTTAGTGATTATTTCAAATGTCGAGCAAAATGCTTTTTATCAACAGTTGCTCGAGAAAACTAAATTTGATCGCGATCCTCGTATTAAATTTGTTGGGACTGTGTATGATCAGGAACTTTTAAAGAAAATTCGTGAGCAAGCTTACGGATATTTACACGGTCATGAAGTGGGAGGGACAAACCCTTCTCTTCTGGAAGCATTGGCATCAACGAAAATTAATTTATTACTAGATGTAGTTTTTAATAAAGAAGTTGGTGCAGATGGGGCGTTATATTTTACAAAAGAGCAAGGATCATTAAGTCAGTTGATTAATATGGTGGATCAATATACTCAAGAGCAAATAGAATTACTAGGAGCGAAAGCAAAAGATCGTATCATTAATGAATATTCATGGGATAAAATTGTAAGCGACTATGAACAACTATTTCTGGATAGCTAATTAAGGGGATGCATAATAATGAAAGGGATTATTTTAGCTGGAGGAAGCGGCACCCGCCTTTATCCTTTAACAAAGGCAGTATCTAAGCAATTGTTACCTATTTACGATAAACCGATGATTTATTACCCGTTATCTGTTTTCATGTTAGCTGGCATTCGTGATATTTTGATTATTTCTACTCCTAGTGATACACCACGCTTTCAAGAATTACTAGGAGATGGCTCAGACATAGGAATCTCGTTATCCTACGCCGTGCAGCCTTCGCCAGATGGTCTTGCACAGGCGTTTATTATTGGAGAGAAGTTTATCGGTGATGATAATGTTGCGCTGATTTTAGGAGACAATCTGTTTTATGGCCATGGATTGACAAAGTTATTGCAAAACGCCGTGGAACGAAAAACGGGAGCGACGGTGTTTGGGTATTACGTAAATGATCCAGAACGTTTTGGCGTTGTAGAGTTTGATGAAAATGGAAAAGTCATTTCCATTGAAGAAAAACCGAAACATCCGAAGTCTAATTATGCGGTGACAGGGTTGTATTTTTATGACAACCGCGTTGTTGAATTTGCGAAAAGCATTAAGCCCTCCGCGCGTGGCGAGCTGGAAATTACCGATGTGAACAAAAAATATTTGGAGCTTGGCGAATTGCATGTGGAGATTTTGGGAAGAGGTTTTTGCTGGCTGGATTCCGGCACGCATGAATCATTGCTTGAGGCTTCCCAATTTATTGAAACAATCGAGAAACGTCAAAGCTTAAAAGTTGCATGCCTTGAAGAAATTGCTTATTTAAAAGGGTATATTACAAGAGAACAGTTATTGAAGTTAGCTGAGCCGTTAAAGAAAAATCAATATGGTCGATATTTGATAGATATTGCTAACCAGAAAAAGAAACCAATATATTTATAAATTATGAGGTGCGTGTTATGAAAGTGATTAAGACTTCATTACCCGGTGTGTTATTGATTGAACCAAAAGTGTTTGGTGATCACCGGGGCTTTTTTATGGAAAGTTACAATAAAAAACTTTTTGCGGAATATGGGCTTGATTTCAACTTTATTCAAGATAATCACTCGTTATCCCAGCAAGCTGGAACGATTCGCGGACTTCATTATCAGTTAAACCCAAAGGCGCAAACAAAATTAGTGCGCGTTACTCGAGGGGCTATCTATGACGTGGTTGTTGATATACGCAAAGGTTCGCCGACGTTTGGCAAATGGCAAGGTTTTATTTTAAGCGCGGATAATAAACGGCAATTGCTCGTACCAAAGGGATTTGCGCATGGTTTTTGTACGTTAGTGGAAAACACGGAAGTACAATATAAAGTGGATGAATACTATTCTCCAGAACATGATCGCGGCATTCTTTGGAATGATCTGGCGTTAGGAATTGACTGGCCGACAGCAAACCCAATTCTTTCTGAAAAAGATACAAAACATCCACTATTAGCAGATGCCGAAATCAACTTTGAGTGGGAGAGATAATAATGAATCTTTTAGTTACAGGCGGAGCAGGTTTTATTGGCAGCAACTTTGTCCGTTACATGCTTGAGAAATATCCAACTTATAAAGTAGTCAATTATGATTTATTAACTTATGCTGGTAATCTTGAAAACTTAAAAGATGTGGAGAATCATCCTAACTATACATTTGTAAAAGGTGATATCAATAACCGTGAGCTATTGGATTATCTTGTTAAAACACATGAGATTGACGTTATTGTGAACTTTGCGGCTGAGTCGCATGTCGACCGCAGTATTACAGATCCTGATATTTTCGTAAAAACAAATGTATTGGGCACGCAAGCGTTATTAGATGTGGCAAAAGACAACCATATTAAGAAATATGTGCAAATTTCAACGGATGAAGTGTATGGTACACTTGGAGAAACGGGATATTTTACAGAAGAAACACCACTAGCACCGAATAGCCCTTATTCGGCAAGTAAGGCTGGTGGAGACCTACTTGTAAGAGCGTATCATGAAACATATGGGCTAAATGTGAACATTACGAGATGTTCCAATAACTATGGACCATATCACTTCCCTGAAAAACTCATTCCGTTAATGATCACAAATGCGTTGGAAGGGAAAGAACTTCCGATTTACGGTGACGGTCAAAATATTCGTGACTGGTTGCATGTAAAAGACCATTGCGCGGCGATTGATTTAGTGATTCATAAAGGTAGACCTGGGGAAGTATACAATATCGGCGGACATAATGAACGGACAAATAATGAAATCGTGCATCTAATCGTTGAAAAACTCGGGGTTTCGAAAGATTTAATTAAATATGTTGCTGATCGTCCAGGGCATGATCGTCGTTATGCAATTGATCCAACGAAAATTATGACAGAGCTTGGCTGGAAGCCGCAATATACTTTTGAAAAGGGAATCGCAGAAACGATCCAGTGGTATATCGACAACCAAGAATGGTGGAAAAATATTAAATCCGGTGAATATATGAACTATTATCAAAAACAGTATGGTGACAAGCTATGAAAGTGGTTGTAACAGGTGCAAAAGGTCAGCTTGGTACCGATGTAGTCCATTTACTTGCTGATAGAGGGTATGAAGTTTATGGTTATGGACGAGAAGAGTTAGATATAACAAATTTTGACCAAGTAAAACAGATTATTGGTAAAGTTAATCCTGATGTTGTGATTCATGCTGCAGCCTATACAAAAGTGGATTTAGCAGAATCAGAGCCAGATCAAGCATTTTTAATTAACGCATATGGGACGAGAAATGTTGCTGTCGTATCAGAAGCAGTGGGAGCGAAACTTGTCTATATAAGCACGGATTATGTCTTTGATGGAACGGCTACTACACCATATAATGAATTTGCACCAACAAATCCACTTAGTATATACGGAAAAAGCAAATTAGCCGGGGAACAGTTTGTTCGAGACTTACACTCTAAGTTTTTTATCTTCAGAACTTCTTGGGTGTATGGAAAGCATGGAAATAACTTCGTCAAAACAATGTTAAAGTTAGCGCAAGAACGAGACGAGTTAATGGTAGTTCATGATCAAGTTGGCTGTCCGACATATACAGTCGATTTATCAAATTGTATTTTAGAACTAATTCAAACAGAAAAGTACGGAATTTATCATGTTTCTAATTCGGGACATTGTTCTTGGTATGAATTTGCGAAAGCCATTTTTGAAGAAGCTGGGATAAAAGTTAAGGTAAATCCTTGTACAACAAAAGATTTTCCAAGACCAGCTCCTAGGCCGGCCTATTCGGTTCTTGCGCACATGGCATTAAGAATGAACGGCTTCAGAGAACTGCCTTACTGGCGGGATTCGTTGAGGGATTTTTTGAGAAAGCAATAAATTGGAACTCGGGCTTTTTGATCGAGTAGTTTGTACATCATTTGTTAAATGTAAAATAAAAAGGCTCTTCACCAAAAGCTGTACATGATTTTTTACAACACACTCTACTGACGTTTGTGAGAAACAATCAGCAAATCAATAATATTCTCACATTTTTGTTCAGAAGTGAGCATCATTTGTCAAGCACATGTTGTGGTGACGAACCTTTACGAAGGGAAAACCGTGCCAACATTTAAAGGGAAGGAAGCATTTCGTATCGTGGCACTCTTTGATGATGGAATAACTGTAAGCTTAACGTCCAAAGAAAAAGAAGTGCCTTTAAGTAAGGAAGTGATGTTTCGTGTCATGGAAAAGTTGATCGTTCATAAAGACGGTGTGCGTCAAAAAATGGTTGATCCAAACGCTCGACTAAAGCTAGGTTTGCTTTTACTTCATCCGTGGACAGAGAAAGTGGAGCGTGATGAGGACGGTAAATCCCGTTCATATTTAGTGCTTACTGATGAGGCGAGGAAGCGTCTGACGGTTGCTGAATAATGTGTTTCAGCGACTTTTTGACGCTATTCCCCTTGTCCTTTTTGTTTCCATATGGTACGCTTCACTTGAATGGTATCTCAGCATAAAAGGGAAGATAGAAATGGAAGCAAACAAAGGTGGAAAAATACGTTATAAGATTATAGCTATTGTTGTGCTACTTTTTGTCATGGCGGGAGCGTATGCTTTTTCGATGTACGGTAAGTTCAAGGAAACAATAAATGAGATGCATGAGCCGATTGAGCGAGAACGTTCGGAACAGCGAGAGAATGAGTTATCGCTCGGAAAAGGTGAGCCGATATCCTTTTTGCTTATCGGAGTGGATGAACGAAAAAATGATCGCGGTCGGGCAGATTCGTTAATTGTTATGACAGTGAACCCGAAAAAGCAGTCGATAGAAATGGTAAGCATTCCGCGAGATACACGCACATTGATTGTCGGTAAAGGGAAAGAGGATAAAATTAACCACTCGTACGCTTTTGGTGGGGTGGAAATGACGCTTGAGACGGTCGAACAATTTTTAGACATTCCCATTGATTATTACATTAAAGTGAACATGGAAAGCTTTAAAGATATCGTAGATGCCGTTGGCGGTGTAACAGTAAATAATGCTTTTGCATTTGAGTATGAAGGAGAGTCGTTTCCTAAAGGGGAAATTACCTTAAATGGTGAGAAAGCATTGAAATACGCTCGTATGCGCTATGATGATCCACGTGGCGATTTTGGCAGACAAGATCGGCAAAAACAAGTGATTGAGGCAATTATTAAAAAGGGAGCTAGCTTCTCTTCTCTTACAAACTATGGTGACATACTTGAAGCGATAGGAAAAAATATAAAAACAAATTTGACATTTGACGACATGAAACAAATTCAAGCGAACTATAAAGAAGCACGACGTCATATCGAGCAGCTACACATACAAGGAAAAGGTCAAAAAATAAACGGTGTGTATTATTTGGTCGTTTCAGAAGAAGAGCGTACAGCCATTTCACAACGATTAAAGGAGCATTTGGATATCGGTTTGTAGTATTTTCTGTCTCGACTTGATAAATAGCCTCATCTTTAGAAATTGGTGAAGTAGAGACAATAGTTATCAGAGGACTGTCATTCTTCATCAGGCAGTCCTTCCCTTCAATCGAATCATTGCCACTCGCTTATTTTCCTCTTTGCGACATTTTTGCTTCTCGTTATTTAAGATTTTTATGGCTGATTGCCTGTACTAAGGGATTTTTCTGAATGGATGTAAAAGTAAAAAATTATTTCGATACATGCAGGAATCTGGACGATAGTAGTGAAAAGAATATATGTGTGAAAAAACAAATGGTTGAGCAGTTTTTTTATAATAAACATGCATCGTTTATGTTATCTAATTGTTGTGAGGAGTTTCGCCATCTTTTCAGTAGATAGGATATACGAAAATTAATCGATTGGGCATTATTTGTAAATAAAACATGTAGCATAGTAGGTGAATACATATGATTCGTTCAGTCGAAATTGAAAACTTCAAAAGTTTAAAGTATATCGCTTTAAACGATTTAGGAAGATTAAACTTATTTGGCGGTAAGAATAATGTAGGGAAAACGACTTTATTAGAGGCGCTATTTTTATTTTTTGATCGTATGAATCCAAATATGTTAATTCGACAGTACAATTGGCGCGGGGTGACAGGCATACCTGTTCGATCTGATACGATGTTCGCACCAATTTTTTATAATTTTGATTTAAAGGAAACGATTAAAATAAAGATTTTAAGAGAACATGGTGTGGAAGAGGTGATGTCCCTTTGTTTTCAAGATGCAAACCAACAAGTGTTTTCTATCCCGGTAAACAGAGAAGAGAGTTCTGGGAGTTCTAATGAAGCGATTCAAAGTATGGTGAAAATTGAATATAGGGATGGAAAGCGAGGAGAAAGAGATCTTTTTCATTTTTTCATTAACACGAGCGGCGGATTCGGCATGCAGATTGTACAGGCAAAATTTAAAGAAATACAAAACGCTTATTTTCTTGGTTCTAAAATTCCGTTCAATCCTGTGGAAACAGCTGTTCGATATGGTGAGCTAGATATCCGTGGTGAAGCAGAACAATTATTACCTTATTTACAAACGATAGAACCCCGTTTGAAAAAGCTTGTTTCTGTGGCATTGCCAAATGGTGAATCCATGTTATATGGAGATATCGGGTTGTCGAAAAAAGTGCCATTTGCTTATATGGGAGATGGCTTGTCTAGACTATTAACGATATTATTAGCCATCGCCTATACGAGAGAAGGGATTATTCTTATTGATGAAATTGAAAATGGATTCCATTATTCGAAGATGCCGAAAATTTGGGAGATCTTAATGAAGGCAGCCACAGATTATGGGTGTCAAATTTTCGCAACTACTCATAGCTATGAATGCCTAAGTAGCGCGGTATCGGGAATATCGGAAGGAAACAGAGATTTCCGTTATATACGACTCGAGCGTGTTGGTGAGAAGATCACTCCGAAAACATTTACTTTTTCTGAACTTGAAATGGCTATTGAGCAAGGGTGGGAAGTGCGGTGACCTTGAAGCCGAAGGAGATTACAAGTGAGAAGCTCCTTTTAGTGGAAGGAAAGGATGAAGTTAATTTCTTTGAGGCCCTGCTAGACAAAGCAGGGATTGAAGGATTCGAAATGATTAACGTTGAAGGGAAAGGAAACTTTACCCAGCATTTGAAGATGCTTTGTTTGTTAACGGGATTTGAGAGAGTCAAAACGTTAATTATCATTCGCGATGCGGATAACAATCCCGATGCAGCGTTTGCGAGTGTAAAAAACGCACTGCATGCGATCCACTTGCATGCACCTAATCGACAAAACGAGCTGAAGGAACATCTGGGGAGAAAAGTAGGTATTTTCATTATGCCTGGTAACTTTGAAAAAGGGATGTTGGAAGACTTGTGTATGTCTTCTGTTTCTGATGATCCTGTCATAGAGTGCATTGAGAAGTTTTTTGAATGCGTAAAAGGAAAGGGATGTATCCCTAAAAATTTAGCTAAGGCTAAAGCTCATGTATTTTTGGCCTCCCGACCGGAATTAGTAACAAGTATAGGAGTGGCGGCGAAGAAAGGATATTGGAATTTTACGCATCCTTCGTTACAGTCATTAATTCATTTTTTGCGAGAGGCTTAATTTTTGAAAAAAGAACGTAAAAGACCTGTCTATCATAGGAGCAGAACCAACGATCATCAAGGCTCCAGAACGCTATATTGATTTCAACATGTTTATATTTCATTATTGTGTTAAAAGAGTACAGCTTACCGTTTCTATTGGCAAGCTGTACTTTAAACATATTACGGCACATTCCAACTAGCGGTGTATGATCCGGTTGATGAGAAAGGAACAGTATACGTTCGATTAGAAATGCTTTCCCATATCACATTTCCAGCTTGGTCTTTTTTAATAAACTTAAATTCAATTGCTTTTCCTTGTGGAAGCGCTATCGTTGCTTCCCACGTCGGATAGGAAGATGGATTCATTTTAATCGCGTTGGCAGTATTCCAATTGCCTAGCTCTGGAATGTTGCCGACAACATATACGTTTTGTCCACTAGTTGTTGTGGCATTATTAACTGTAAATGTGACGTTTGACGTTTTAGCCACCCAAATTGAGACGGAGCCTCCGTTTACTTTAAATTCTCCCCAACCATCTGCATTAATCGTTACTGTGTCACTTCGATTTCCGGTTAAATCATAAAACACTTTTCCGGCATGTTTTTTACCGACATACATCCATTTACTTCCGCCAGGGCCGTCGGTAATTAAAGCCGCCAGTCCAGAGTTTGGTTTTGTATCAATGCCTTCGCGTGTCCATCCAATAATGTCTTGATGGTCAATGTAATCACGTTGTGTTCCATAGGCATAGTCCCGACGAGCAATTAAAAGCGGGTCGATTTTACTTTTTAACCCTGGAATATTGTATTTCGGGATTCCATAATAGTCACCGTAAAATACGCAAGGATACCCTTCTTGTCTTGTTAAAATAAAGGCGTAAGCAAGTGGTTTAAACCAAGGTTCGACCCATGACTGTAAAGATTGCCCTGGTTGCGTGTCGTGGTTATCGACAAGTGTCACAGCGAGTGAAGGTTGATCTTTCATTAATGTATTGTTCAATAAATAACGCATGTCAAAATATCCACTCGATTTGGAAGCGGTATAAAAGTTGTTATGCAAAGGTGCATCAAATAATGACATCGATCCATTTGTTTTTGTAATGTAATTATGCAGCTTATTGACGTCATAGCTCCAAAATTCCCCAACGGCAAATAAATTTTTTCCTGTTTGATTACGTACATATGTTAGCCATTCAGGGAAAAAGCTGTATTTAATATGTTTTACGGCATCTAAGCGGAATCCATCGATATTTGTAGTATTGACGTACCACGTTCCCCAGTTTTTTAATTCTGTCACAACCTCAGGGTGATCCATATCTAAATCAGCGAACATTAAATAATCATAGTTTCCGTTTTCTGTATCGACTTCCCAGTCCCATGCTTTTCCTGTACCGCGGAATTTGTAAATCCGATTTAATTTTCGGCTTTCATCCCAATCGGTACCGTCAAAATGATACCAACGCCATTTAAAACTCGAGTATGTGTTCCCCCGACCGGGAAAATCAAATTTTGTCCATGCTTGAATTTGGTATGTTCCAGATGTTTCTTGATTTCGATTAGAAGGGTCTACCTCAACCGCATCGACAAATTCTGTGCCGTCAGCCCCCGCCTTATGATTAAATACAACATCTGCATATACTTGCATCCCTGCGGCTTTGGCAGCTTGGATGGCTTGAATATATTGTGTTTTTGTTCCGTATTTTGTTCGAATCGTTCCTTTTTGATTAAATTCCCCAAGGTCATATAAATCGTACACGCCGTATCCGACATCGCTTTGACTTGTTCCTTTATACGCTGGAGGAAGCCATAACGCTGTAATACCGAGCGAAGAAAGATTTGCGGCTTCATTTTTCACCTTTGTCCAAAGGGTTCCATCGTTCGGTAAATCCCATTCAAAATATTGCATCATTGTTTCGTTAATAGGTGCAGTATTAGCTTGTGCTGTTGAAAAAGGTGTGAAAAAGGAAATAACTAAGGTAGCAATTATAGAATAATACAACCATACTTTTTTCACATTATTCATCTATACACATCCTTTCATGTGAAGTAAAGATGCAAACGTTTGCACTAAAGTATAAACGCGTTTGAAGTTATTATAATGACATTTGTTAACGCTTACAATACAGTTTTTTATTTTTATACATTTCACCAAATTTGAAAGCTGTGCGGTTATTTTATGTGGAGGAATGTATAAAGGATCGCCTGTAACGGTGCCTGTCATGCCCCGATGGATGTCGAGATTTGTAGAAACAGAGAGTCATAGTGGTTCTCTGTTTTGTACGAATATTGTCGATAAAAACTTGAAAATACTTGCTTGTTTTTTACGATTTCTGTTATATTATATGTAACCGGTTACAGAAACGAAGGTGGAGAATTATGGCTACAATCCGGGATGTCGCCAAATTGGCAGGGGTATCGGTTGCTACGGTTTCACGCGTGCTAAACCAAAACGGCTATGTGAACGAAGAAACGGAAAAACGGGTGCGGAAAGCGATTCAAACGCTAAACTATAAGCCAAATGAAGTCGCGCGGACGTTATTTAAGAAAACGTCTAAAACGATTGGGCTCATCGTTCCTGATATTTCAAACCCTTTTTTCCCTGAACTTGTTCGTGCGGTGGAAGATGTCATGAACATTTATGACTATACCGTGATTTTATGCAATTCGGATGAAAAAAGCGAAAAAGAAAAGCAATATATGGATGTCTTAAAACAAAAATATGTGGATGGCATGATTTTAACGACGAATCAATTGGCGATGGAAGAAGTGGCCGAGTTAGATGTTCCGATTGTTGTTTTGGACCGTCCATCTGATCATTCATTTCCATCGGTCATTGCGGATAACTACAGTGGCGCTCGTGTAGCGACGAGGCATTTGTATGACATTGGATGCCGAAAAATTGCCCATATTCAAGGACCAACGCATGTCGTGAACGCAATGCAACGTTTTTACGGATATCGCGATGAAATGAAAAGTTTAGGACTTTGGGAAGAAGCAGTTGTCATTCAAGGGAATTATCAACTGAAACAAGCGAAAGAAGCGGTGCTGCAAGCGATTCAAACGAATTCAATTGATGGCATTTTTGCTGGGAACGATGCGATGGCGGTTGGGGCGCTAAAAGCTGTTCAACAATTGGGACTACGTGTTCCAGAAGATGTTGCGATTATTGGGTACGATGGCATTCCGTTAACGGAGATGACAACGCCAGAGCTGTCAACCATTTCGCAACCAATTTATGAAATGGGGGCGATTGCGGCACGGCTTTTAGTGAAAACAATTGAAGGGCAGCCGATTGATCAGCTTCATTACGTACTGCCTGTTAAACTTATTGAACGGGATTCGACGCGCAGGAGGGGAAAATCGTGAGAAAGCCGAAAATTACGGTCATTGGAAGCATCAATATGGACTTAGTAACGATCACAAAACGAATGCCGCTTCAAGGCGAAACGGTAGTAGGGGAAACGTTTCGCCTCATCCCTGGGGGGAAAGGAGCGAATCAAGCGGTAGCGGCAGCACGGCTTGGTGCGGATGTCCACCTCATTGGTGCGGTCGGTAACGATGCATTCGGAACAGAGCTGCTTCATCATTTACAGAAAGAAGGAATTATTGTCGATGGTGTGAAACCGGTTACATATAACGAAACTGGCATTGCGACAATTGTCATTTCGGAAGGAGATAACCGCATTATCGTCGTTCCTGGAGCCAATCATGCGCTATGTCCAGACGATCTAGAGCGTTGGGAAGAGAAAATTGCGACAAGCGATGTTTGTCTGCTTCAGTTAGAAATTCCACTTTCCGTCGTAGAACGAGCAGTGTCGATCGCGAAACGTCACGGTGTTCGCGTCATTTTAAACCCAGCACCGGCACAGCCGCTCCCAGACACATTGCTCGATCAAGTCGACTTTTTGACGCCAAATGAACACGAGCGAGATATCGTGCTAGCGGGGAGAACGTTAAAACAATGGGCGCACAAATTGATCGTGACTGAAGGAAAGCGTGGCGTTTCATTCCAACGAAACGGTGAGTGGGTGCTTATTCCAGGGTTTCACGTACCAGTTGTCGATACGACGGGAGCGGGGGATACGTTTAATGGAGCGCTTGCCGTAGCGTTAAGTAAAGGTATGGCATTAGAAGAGGCTTGCCGTTATGCAAATGCAGCAGCGGCACTTTCCGTCACAAAGCTTGGAGCACAAACCGGGATGCCAACCGATAGAGAACTAGAGTCGTTTCTTGCGGAGAAAGGATGAAAGAGATGAAAAAACAAGGAGTATTAAATAAAGAATTGAATACCGTATTTGCTTCTTTAGGGCATACGGATATGATCGTGATTGCTGATTGTGGTTTGCCGATTCCGGAAGGAGTAACGCGCATTGATTTATCGCTCATTAAAGGTTTCCCATCTTTTTTGTCCGTACTCGATCCGATTTTAGAAGAATTAGAGATTGAAGCGATTACGATTGCGGAAGAAATGCAAACACATAATCCTGTGATGTATCAAGAGATTCAAAAACGATTTGTGAACACGACACAACATACCGTTTCACATGAACGGTTAAAAGAAATGATGAAATCGGCGAAAGCGGTTATTCGCACAGGAGAGGCGACTCCTTACGCTAATATAATTCTTCACTCCGGCGTTAATTTTTAAGGAGGAGACGAACGTGCCATTCATTCAAATGAAAGGAATTAAAAAGGCGTTTCATCATCATCTCGTCTTAGACGGAGTCGATTTTGAAGTATGTGCAGGCGAAGTACATGCGCTAATGGGGGAGAACGGAGCTGGAAAATCGACGTTAATGAAAATATTGACGGGAATGTACGAAAAAGATGCTGGGACGATTACGGTCGATGGGAAAGAGGTACATTATCGGCATCCGAAAGAAGCAGAGCGAGACGGCATTGTGTTTATTCATCAAGAGCTAAATATCATCCCAACGTTAACGGTAGCGGAAAATATGTTTTTAGGGCGAGAACAAACGATTGGAAAAACGGGATGGATTCGCCAAAAAGAAATGGCAGAAGAAGCAAAACGATATTTGCAAAAACTTGGCATGGACATCGATCCGAATGAGATAGCGGGGTGTTTATCGGTTGGTAAGCAACAAGTTATCGAGATTGCTAGAGCATTATCAACGAATGCCAAATGTTTAATCATGGATGAGCCAACAGCGGCATTAACCGATCGCGAAATTCAAACGCTCTTTACCGTCATTCGTACGTTAAAACAACAAGGGGTTGCAATTGTTTACATTTCACATCGGATGGAAGAAATTTTTACGATTTGCGACCGCATCTCCGTTTTGCGCGACGGCCAGTTTATTGGAACGAAGCTAATACGTGAAACGACATTTGATGAGATTGTCCATATGATGGTCGGCAGACAAATTGGAGAGCGCTTCCCGAAACGAAGCGTCCAAATCGGTGAAGAGCGGCTTCGCGTCGAAGGATTGACACAAAACGGGGTGTTTCATAACGTTTCGTTTACGGTGCGTGCAGGAGAAATTTTAGGGGTTGCTGGGTTGATGGGTGCCGGTCGTACGGAAATAATGGAAGCGATTTTTGGCATTCGAAAAACTGATGCAGGAACGGTTTATTTGAATCAACAACCAGTAAAAATCACATCGCCGCGTCAAGCAGTGGAATACGGGATGGCTTTTATTACTGAAGATCGAAAAGGAAAAGGGCTTGTTTTACAAATGAGCGTTCGTGAAAACTTAACGTTGCCGAAAGCAGGGCAGTTGGCAACGATTGGATTCATCGATAACAAAAAAGAAAATGAGCTTGTTCGTTCTTTAATCGAACGACTTCATATTAAAGCAGCTTCCGCTGAGATGGAAGTAAAATCGTTAAGTGGAGGAAATCAACAAAAAGTTGTATTTGGAAAATGGTTGGCGATGAATCCAAGCATACTGATTTTAGATGAACCGACACGAGGAGTAGACGTTGGGGCAAAAAAAGAAATTTATGAGATGATGAATGAGCTAGCTGCGCAAGGTGTTGCGATCATCATGGTGTCGTCGGAACTACCTGAGATTCTAGGGATGAGTGATCGGATTATGGTTGTTCATGAAGGAAAAGTAACGGCGATCTTGCAGAACGACAATGTCGATCAAGAAACGATTATGCGCGCGGCGACAGGGGGAGACGTATAATGCAAAAGCCAATCGTGCAAGGGACGACAACTGTTTGGAAGTTAAATATAAAGAAGCTTGGACCGTTAGTAGGCTTGTTGTTGCTTTGTATTGTACTTACTTTTTTGAGCGATAGCTTTTTTACACTCGATAACTGGCTTAATATTTTGCGACAAGTATCAATTAATGCACTTATTGCATTTGGGATGACGTTCGTTATTTTAACAGGTGGAATTGATTTATCAGTAGGTTCCGTGCTAGCACTTTCTAGCGCATTTGCGGCTGGATTGATGGCAAATGGAATGAACGGTGTTTTCGCAATGATGATCGGTATTTCCGCAGGACTCGCTATGGGGGCGCTAAACGGCGTTATTATTACGAAAGGGCGCGTCGCTCCATTTATTGCGACATTAGCGACAATGACTATTTTTCGAGGGGCTACCCTTGTGTATACAGAGGGACGGCCGATTACCGGTTTTTCGGATGAACTGGCTTTCCAAATGATTGGACGTGGTTATTTTCTCGGAATTCCTGTTCCCGTTGTATTGATGCTTGTTGCTTATGTATTACTTTATGTCGTATTAAAGAAAACGACGTTCGGTCGCCATACGTATGCGATTGGTGGAAATGAGGAAGCGACTCGTTTATCGGGTATTCGCGTTGATCGTTTAAAAATTTGGATTTATTCCTTAACAGGTGGCTTAGCGGCTTTGGCAGGTTTAATTTTAACTTCTCGTCTAAATTCCGCTCAACCGACTGCAGGAACTGCTTACGAGCTCGATGCGATTGCGGCGGTTGTGTTAGGAGGGACTAGTTTATCCGGTGGACGCGGCTGGATTTTTGGTACGCTTATCGGAGCGTTAATCATTGGGGTATTGAATAATGGATTAAACCTATTAAACGTGTCATCTTTTTACCAACAAGTCATTAAAGGTGTTGTCATTCTTCTTGCGGTGATTTTAGATCGCCGAAAAGAAGTTTGATATAAATTTTAAGTAAAGCGGGGGGAGAATGATGAAGAAAATTGTAGGAATGTTGACAGTTATTTTAGTCGTCATGTGGGGGCTTATCGGTTGTTCACTAGACAGCGGTACTTCAACGAACAGCACGGAGAAAAAGGAAGAAGGAGATGTGAGAATTGGTTTATCAATTTCGACGTTAAACAATCCGTTTTTCGTCACGTTGAAGGAAGGGGCAGAAAAAGCAGCGAAAGAAGCAAATGTATCGTTAACAGTTGTTGATGCACAAAACGATCCAGCGAAACAAACGAGCGATATCGAAGATTTAATTCAACAAGGTGTAGATATTATTTTAATTAACCCAACGGACTCTAGCGCTGTTGCATCAGCGATTGAATCGGCGAACAAGGCGAACATCCCAGTCATTACGGTCGACCGTAGTGCAGATGGTGGGGAAGTTGTTGCTCATATTGCTTCAGATAACGTTGCAGGAGGAAAAATGGCTGGTGAGTTTATTGTTGAGGCGTTAAAAGATGGTGGAAATATCGTTGAATTAGAAGGAATTCCTGGCTCATCAGCGGCACGTGAACGTGGTGAAGGATTCCATCAAGTCATTGACAAAGCAAGCAACATTAAAGTGGTTGCAAAACAAGCTGCTGATTTCGACCGTGCGAAAGGATTATCAGTTATGGAAAATATTTTACAAAGTCAAAAAGATATAAAAGCAGTGTTTGCGCACAATGATGAAATGGCGTTAGGGGCGTTAGAAGCACTTGAGGCGCATGGAATGAAAGATGTGATCGTTGTTGGATTTGACGCAACGGATGATGCAGTAAAAGCTGTACAAGAAGGAAAAATGGCCGCAACCATTGCTCAAAAACCAGCACTAATCGGGGAAAACGCCGTCAAAACAGCACTAAAAGTTGTAAATGGCGAAACAGTAGAAAAATTCATTCCGGTGCCGTTAGAATTGGTGAAGTAATAACGGTGCCTGTCACGCCCCGATGGATGTCGAGATTTGTAGAAACAGAGAGTCATAGATGGGCTCTCTGTTTTATGCGTTTATGAGGAAAAAGGCATGTTGGAAGTAAGCCGCTACATTCACCTCAATTCTGTCGAGGCCAGTATTGCTCATCTTTCCGAACATTATCGCTGGGGTAGTTTTTATTTATATAAGCAACCGCAAACACACACGCCCCCATTCATGAATATCGACGCGCTATTGCAATGTTTCTTAGGTACGAAAGAAGAACAGAAGAAAAAATATGTGGAATTTGGCAAGAATGAGAGTTTGTCTACAAAAAATGATGGAATCTTCTTATAGGCTCGGTATAGCGGTTGCGTTTGAGACATATTGCCTGGATTTGTAGAAGAAAGCATACGGACATGTTACAATCGCAGTAGTAGCAACTACATAAGCAGGGTGGGCGGTTGACCACTTCCCTAATGGAGGGAGGTGGGAAAATGACGACATACGAAGCATTAAGCTTAGTTGCTCAATTCAGTCTAGTACTGATAGGGATGCTAACATTGATCGTCACGATGGTCGTCTATATAAACAAAAAGAAGTAACCGCTCCCCCACGACCAATGGATTAAGACGGTTACTCCTTTTCGGTAATCTCTGATTCAATTCGGTCAGCCGCTCTTCTTGCGGCATGTAGTTGCTTCGGCTGAGCGTTCGCAGCGCTCAGTCTTTTTTATTTTATGAAATATCTGCTTCTATTATACAAATGATACGGCCCATTTGGCAAGAATGTGGACAGCGTGCCTGTCACGCCCCACGCAGCCATTTCGCAACGGTTAAAGGAGCATTTGGAGATACAGAAAAGGGGCTGACCGAAAAGACCGCTAAAAAGCGGACTTTTGAGTCAGCCCTAAAAAAGGCATTTATTTGAATTTGATTGTTGCTAGTCTTCTATTTACTTCCTCTATATCAAAATATTCCGGATCAAAGTCATCTCCGTACCATTCATCATACCACTCGAGAAACTCTTCCCGTTCTTGTTTTCTTGTATCGTCTTGCATCATATCGATTGCATCTTGGTACCCCCAAACGCCACCGACATCTTCGGGTGGGCATGCCCGTTTTCCTTTAATGCAAACAGGATGTGTCAACGGTTCCATTCGTCTTTCAATCTTTTCTAATGTAATGATATGATCCCAATTGTCTCCAAAATCATACGTATATAAGACTTTGTCCTTTTCTTGACTTAAATATGTTTTTATCCGCACTTTTTGAGAATCGAGCTTATCTTTCCAATGGTGTGTAAAAAAATCATCTGGATGCGGTACATCGATGATCGCATCTCCCGTGTCAAATTGATACAAATGATAGTTTCTCCATCCCATCGCTTCTTGAATGATCAGATGAAGTTGATCGAATGTAATATTGCTTGGAACAAGTACACGTCGCCAAATGGGAGGACGAATACCACGCAACGCAATTTTTAATTGGTAGACGGTTTGTTTTTTCTGCAACACTTTCTCCTCCTTTTCTTTTACTATAATGATAGACGAGTTTCTATGTTTTTATAAGAGAAATCTTTCATTTTTTTCGATAGCTGTATCGTGCAAACACGCTCACATTTGTGTAAACTGAAAAAAAAACGTGCACGGAGGTTAGCAATGAACATTGTCGTCGTCGGGACAGGATATGTTGGTTTAGTGACAGGTGTGGCGCTCGCGCATATTGGGCATCGGGTAACGTGTGTGGATGTCGATGAAGCAAAAGTCGAGCGGATGCGACAAGGTATCTCGCCGATTTATGAGCCGGGCATTGAGCCGTTAATGAAAGAAAATATGGAAGCAAATCGATTGTTTTTTACGACAGATGGGGCGTGCGCATATCGAGAAGCAGATGTTATTTACATTGCGGTCGGCACGCCTGAAAATGAAGATGGTTCGGCGAATTTGACGCATTTGAAGCAAGCGGTTAGAGACATTGCTTCGGCGGTGACGAAAGACGTGATCGTCGTCACGAAAAGTACGGTGCCAGTTGGGACAAATCATGAAATACAACGTATGTTTAAGCAGCTCGTTCCACATGTGCATATCGATGTCGTATCAAATCCAGAATTTTTGCGTGAAGGGTCTGCGATTCATGATACGTTTCATGGCGACCGCATTGTGATCGGTGCGGATGATGAGCGAGCGGCATCTGTTGTGGCAGATATTCATCGGCCGTTTGGCATTCCGATTTTTCACACGGATATTCGCAGTGCAGAAATGATTAAATATGCGTCAAACGCCTTTTTAGCGACGAAAATTAGTTTTATTAATGAAATTGCGAACATATGTGAAAAAGTAGGGGCAGATGTTGAACAAGTAGCAGTGGGGATGGGAATGGATGAACGCATCGGTTCCTCGTTTTTACGTGCTGGTATCGGTTACGGCGGGTCTTGTTTTCCGAAAGATACGAAAGCGTTAGCGAAAATTGCGGCAAATATTGATCACGATTTCGAATTGCTGAAGGCAGTGATTGAAGTAAACAATAAACAACAACGCAAGCTAATTGAAAAAGCGAAAAAAAGATTTGGACATCTCGCAGGGAAAAAAATCGCTCTTCTCGGTTTGTCATTTAAGCCCAATACAGACGATATGCGGGAAGCCGCCTCGCTTGTTGTTGCACGTGAGCTTGTTGCGGAACAGGCAACTGTTGTTGCTTATGATCCGATCGCGATGAATAAAGCGAAAAGTGTGTTGCCGAAGGAAGTCATATATGCAAGTCGTGTGGAAGAGGCGCTAAAAGATGCTGATGCGGCGATGATTTTAACCGAATGGGATGAATTTCGCCAGCTGGACTTATCTGTATACGTTAAGCAAATGAAAACGCCGATTATTTTTGATGGGCGCAATTGTTATGCCCTTGATGATATAAAAAAATATGAAATCGAATACCATTCGATCGGGAGAAAACCGATAAAATAAAGAAAAAGTGGTTCTCAATTTTTCCATATATGTTAATATGGTAATATATTCGGCTGAAAGGAGCTTCTATATGATTTTAGTCGTTGGTGGAGCGGGATATATCGGCAGCCATGTGGTAAAGAAATTAGTTGAAACGAAGCCGGTCGTTGTGCTCGACAATTTATCGACAGGGCATCGTCATCTCGTGGATAAACGAGCGGTGTTCGTTCATGGCGATTTAGGCGATCGGGCGACGCTTGTACGCATATTTGAAAAATATCCGATCGATGCGGTGATGCATTTTGCGGCAAATAGTTTAGTAGGTGAGTCGGTTGCCGAACCGATGAAATATTATAAAAACAATGTCGCAGCGACGCTGACATTATTGGAAACGATGATGGAATATGGTGTCAAACGTTTTATTTTTTCATCGACAGCGGCTGTATACGGCATTCCAAACGTTGATCTTATTACGGAAGATTGCCCGACAAACCCAATTAATCCGTACGGTCGCTCGAAATTAATGATCGAGCATATGCTTTCAGACTTTGCCTCGGCGTACGATTTACGCTACGTCGTCTTGCGTTATTTTAATGCGGCCGGTGCGCATGAAAGCGGTGAAATTGGGGAAGATCATCACCCGGAAACGCACTTAATTCCACTTATTTTGCAACATTTGCTCGGATTGCGCGATAAAATTTCAGTGTTTGGCACAGACTACGATACACGAGATGGCACATGCATTCGTGATTACATTCACGTGACAGACTTAGCGGAGGCGCACATTCTCGCGCTGCACGCTCTTCTTTCGGACGAGAAAAAGACAGCGACATACAATCTTGGCAACGGGCTCGGTTATTCGGTCAAAGAAGTGATCGACATGTGTGAACGCGTCACAGGTAAAAAAGCAACGATCGAATATACAGCGCGCCGCCCGGGAGATCCTGCGCGACTTGTGGCGTCATCGGAAAACATTGCGCGCGAGCTTGGTTGGCAAGCGACACGTTCGTTAGAAGACATTATCGCAAGCGCATGGCGTTGGCATAAAAAGGATATGTAACCAAGGGAAGTCATATTATTTGACTTCCCCTTTCCATTTTGTTACCATAATTATGGTCGCATGTTTCACA
Source organism: Anoxybacillus sp. LAT27 (assembly GCF_022030075.1). Lineage (NCBI taxonomy): Bacteria > Bacillati > Bacillota > Bacilli > Caryophanales > Anoxybacillaceae > Anoxybacillus > Anoxybacillus sp. LAT27. Next base: position 11,224 of record NZ_JAIWYK010000072.1, on the reverse strand, counting down.
AATACCCGAAGACGCTAACACGATCCCCATAAGCACAATGAAAAAAGGGGGAATTTGATGAGGAACACAACACCTGTCTTTTATGTTTCTCTTGTCATTGCGATTTTATTTATTGGATGGGGAGTGATCCCTGAACATGTGTTGCCGCAATTTCACTTAGCGAAAGTAAGCGCAACAATACAAGATTTTTTAATTCATAAGTTTGGTTGGTTTTATTTATTGTCGGCAACGGCTTTTCTCATTTTCTGCTTCGTGATGATTTTTTCGAAATACGGAAACATTCGCCTTGGCGCAGATGATGAGAAGCCAGAGTATCGTTATCGAACATGGTTTGGGATGTTATTTAGTGCCGGCATGGGAATCGGGTTAGTGTTTTGGGGCGTGGCTGAGCCGATGTATCATTTTTACAGCCCACCTGTTGGTGAAGCAGAAACAGCAGAAGCCGGACGTGTAGCGATGCGATATGCGTTTTTCCATTGGGGATTGCATCCATGGGCGATTTATGCGGTTGTCGCGCTAGCGTTAGCTTATTTCCAGTTTCGAAAAAAAGAGCCGGGAGTGATTAGCCGCGTACTGCGTCCCGTGTTGGGTGAGCGTGTAAATGGATTAACGGGGATTGCCGTCGATACGTTAGCGGTTTATGCGACCATTTTCGGTGTAGCGACTTCACTTGGATTAGGGGCGATTCAAATTAGTGGGGGATTGTCTCACCTCTCTCCAAGTATACCAAACAGTTTTGCGACACAGCTCGTCGTTATCATTGTCGTTACGGTATTATTTATGTTGTCAGCCCAAACAGGATTGAATAAAGGCATTAAAATATTAAGTGATACGAATGTGATGCTTGCAGTGCTTTTGATGCTTTTCTTGCTGTTTGCAGGACCGACAAACTTTATTATGGATGTATTTACCGCAACGGTCGGCTCGTATATTCAAAACTTACCATCTATGAGTTTACGGTTAAGTCCGTTCGAACAAAGTGAATGGCCGCGTGCTTGGACTATTTTTTACTGGGCATGGTGGATTGCTTGGGCTCCGTTTGTTGGCTCATTCATTGCGCGCGTGTCGCGGGGACGGACAGTGCGAGAGTTTATGATCGGTGTATTGCTCGTTCCGACGATTTTTAGCGCTCTATGGTTCTCTGTGTTTGGCGGATCTGCCCTGTATTTAGAAATGTTTGAGGGGGCAGACATTATGGAAACGATGAATGAGTCAGGCATTGAGATGGCGCTCTTTTCTGTTTTTAAACATTTCCCATTGAGCACGATTTTATCGGGGTTAGCGATTTTACTCATTTGTACGTTTTTCGTTACATCAGCCGATTCGGCGACATTTGTGCTAGGAATGCAGACGACAAATGGAAGTTTAAATCCATCAAACTCTGTTAAATTGACTTGGGGAATCATTCAGTCCGCGACCGCCACCATTTTACTTTGGACAGGCGGATTACAGGCGCTTCAAACCGCATCAATTATTGCGGCGTTTCCATTTACGGTTATCATGCTTCTTATGATTCTTTCTTTGTTGCGGTCATTTAAAAAAGAAACATTTGTGAAGAAAAAATAATCGGTCATGATGTGGCCGATTATTTTTTAATGTAAAATTTGACATACACGTAGCGGTTCGCTACCCTAACAATTAGAATGATGCAGAGGGGGCGAAGGGATGAACATTAGCCATTTTTCGATTCGGCGCCCAGTGTTGACGATTGTCTCGATGATCATCGTCATTCTTTTAGGGGCGGTATCGTTATTGAATATTCCGATGAAGCTTATTCCTGATATTCAACCACCCGTTGGGGTTGTTGTGGCGACGTATCCGGGAGCTGGGCCGACCGAAGTGCTTGAAAAAGTGACGAAGCCGTTAGAAAGCAGCTTAGCGACGTTGCCGGGGTTAAAGTCGATGACGTCGACGTCGCAAGAAGGCTCGACGCTCATTTTACTGCAGTTTTCATGGGCGACTATCATCGATGATAGGCAAAATGACGTCATGCAGCGGATCGATCAAACGCCGCTTCCCGATGACGTGCAAAAGCCGCGATTTTTAAAGTTTGATCCATCGCAGTTCCCAGTCATCCAACTGACGTTAACGAGCAAAAAAGGAACGGACGAATTACAAACGTTAGCGCAACAGTTAAAAGCAGAGCTTGCAAAAACGGAAGGGGTAGCGAGCGTAAACGTATCTGGCACGCTAACAAAGCGTGTACGTGTGCTCGTCGACCAAAATAAACTGCGCACGTATCGGCTTTCCCAACAAGATATTGCAAACTTCATTTCAGCAAATAACGTGTCGTTGCCAGGGGAAACAGTTGTCATCGATGAACGACAATTGTCGACGCGCATTTTAAGTACGGTGCAATCGGTTGATGAATTAAAAAAACTCGTGATTACGATTGATCCGTTGACAAAAAAGCGTATTCGTCTACAAGATGTCGCGAAAGTTGAACTCGTTTCAGACGAACAACAAACGATCACAAGAACGAATGAACAGCCGTCTGTGTTAATGAGCGTGTTGCAAAAAGCGGATGCGAACACAGCGGAAGTGTCCAAAGCGTTTCAAAAGCAGTTAGACAAGCTATTGAAAAAAGAGCAATTTCAACACGTCCATGCTGATATATTATTTGACCAAGGGGAGTTTATTGAACGGACGATTCGCAATATCGCGCAGTCGCTCGTGTTAGGTGGAGCGTTTGCGATGGCGGTGCTGTTTATTTTTTTACGAAACATGAAAAGTCCAATCATTATCGGCATCGCCATTCCGTACTCTGTCATCGTGACGTTTGTTTTAATGTATTTTTCCGATTTTACGTTAAATATTATGACGCTTGGCGGATTAGCTCTTGGGATCGGGATGCTTGTTGACAACTCGATTGTCGTTATTGAAAATATTTCCCGCCATTTAACGATGGGAAAAGAGCCGAAAGAAGCGGCAAAAGACGGGGTAAGCGAAGTCGGCAGCGCTATCGTCGCATCGACGTTGACGAGTGTAGCTGTGTTTATTCCGGTATTATTTATTACCGGATTAATCGGTGATTTATTTACCGAGTTTGCGCTAACGATTGCGTTTAGTTTGCTCGCTTCCTTGTTCGTGGCATTAACCGTCGTGCCGATGCTTGCGAGCCGTTGGTTGCGCCCGCGCAGACGTTACCGCGAAGAAGCGCGATTATCTTCCGCCCCGATGCGTGCGCTTGAACGAAGCTTACGTTGGTCATTGCGCCACCGTTTTGTTGTGTTGTTGTTGGCAGTTAGTTTGCTTGGTGTCGGTGTGGTCGGGTTAACGAAAGTCGGGATGCAGTTTTTGCCGAATACAGACGAAGGGTTTTTCTCGATTCGGGTGCAAACGGGTGACGGTGATTCTTTACAGGCGACAGAACGTGTTGTTCAAGCGATTGAACATGAATTAAAGCGCGTCGATGACATCGAAACGTACGTAAGCCTGATCGGTTCGACACAAGAACAGTCGTTTCGTGGAACAGCGCAAAGCAACGTCGCGGAAATATACGTGAAAATGAAGCCGAAAGATAAGCGTGATCGCTCGGTGTTCGTTGTCGTTGATGAGTTAAAATCCCCTGTGCAACAAGCGGTGAAAAAAGTGAACAAAAACGCGGAAGTGTCATTTAACTTGCAAGCATCGACCGGAAGTGCGCCAAATACGTTAACATTTAGCGTAAAAGATACGGATGAGAAAAGGTTGAAAGAAGCCGTTCGTCAAATTGAAAAGCGATTAACGTCGTTAAAAGAAGTCAAAGAAGTGTCAACCGATTTATCAGAAACAGTCGATGAAATACAAGTGAAAGTCGATCGGGAAAAAGCGTTGCAACATGGACTTACACCAGCGCAAGTCGCCATCGTTGCCCAACAAATGACGCGCGGAATGACAGCGACGCGCATCATTGACACAAACGCCAACGTATATGATGTGACGGTCGAGTACGATCCAAACGTAAAAAATTCTGTTGCCGATTTAAAACAATTGCTTGTGAAAAAGCCGGATGGATCGTTTGTGAAGCTTGGCGATATTGCATCCGTTTCGATCGGAAAAAGCCGTGTTCAAATTCAGCGAGTAAATGAACAAAGCGCCGTCCAGTTTACGGTGAAATATAAAAGTTCCGTGACACTTGGCGACATATCAGCGCTTGTTGATCGGGAAATCGAAAAGCTCGATCTTCCATCAGAAACGGATATTGTTTTCGGGGGAGATCGCGAGTTGCTTGAGTCGTCCATTGATGATTTAGCTTTAGCGTTTGGGTTGGCGGTGACGTTCGTCTATCTTGTGATGGCGGCGCAATTTGAATCGTTTAAACATCCGTTTATTATTATGTTTACGATTCCATTAATGGTCATTGGAATTGCGGGAGGATTATGGTTCACACATACACCGATGAGCGTCATGGTCATTATCGGTGGCATCGTCCTTGCGGGAATTGTTGTTAACAATGCGATTGTCCTTGTCGATTATATGAATCAATTGCGGGCGCGCGGAGAGCGGGACATTATTGTCACCGCGGTGAAACTTCGTCTTCGTCCGATTTTAATGACGGCGTTAACGACAATTTTAGGTTTGTTGCCGCTCGCCTTTGGCATCGGTGATGGGGCAGAGCTTAATCAGCCGATGGCGATTACCGTTATCGGCGGACTAATTAGCAGCACCTTTTTAACGTTGTTCGTCATTCCGATTGTGTATAGCTTTACGTTATCGAGAAAGTTTTATATTCAAAAATAAACAGCCGATGCAACCGGCTGTTTATTTTTTTCGCTCTTCTAGTTTTTTTGCCATTTGTTCAAGCAGTTTCTCCCATAACGTTTGTTGCTTCGTTCCTTTTTTCTTTGCCATATTTCACCTCATGAAAGGGTAAATAGTTCCCGCAATTGTTCGTTCGACAGCTCGGTAATCCACGTTTCGCTTTGGATGAGCTGTTCATTTAGCGCTTGTTTTTTCTCGAGCATATCGTCAATTTTTTCTTCAATCGTCCCGGTTGTAATAAATTTATGTACATGGACAAATTTCGTTTGCCCGATGCGATACGCGCGGTCTGTCGCCTGGTTTTCTACAGCCGGATTCCACCAACGGTCAAAATGAATGACGTGGTTGGCGGCTGTCAAGTTTAAACCTGTTCCGCCAGCTTTGAGCGATAAAATGAATATATGAAACTGTCCGTTTTGAAACTGTTCGATCATTTCATCGCGCGTTTGTTTCGGTGTGCTTCCATTTAAAAAGACGACGGTTTCTTTCAAATGCGTAGAAAGAAGGTGTTGGATCATCTCGCCCATTTGAATGTACTGGGTAAAGATTAAGCAACTTTCCCCGTTTTCGCGAATTTGTTCAACAAGCTCAAGTAGCTTTTCTACTTTATGCGATCGCTCGACGATTTGCTTTGGATGTTTTTCTTTTAAGTATAGTGCTGGATGGTTACATAATTGTTTTAAGCTGTTTAACATTTGTAAAATGATGCCACGTCGTGCAAACCCATCGACTTGTTCGAGTTTTTCAAGCGACTGTTGCACAATTTGTTCGTATAAGGATGCTTGCTCGACGGTGAGCGGGCAATATTCTTTTTGTTCGAGTTTGTCTGGCAAGTCGAGCGCAATTCGTTCATCTGTTTTCGTTCGCCGTAATAAAAATGGACGAATGAGTTTTTGTAGTTTTTCCGTTGCTTGCGCATCTCCGTTTTTCTCAATTGGCGTTGCAAAGCGACGTTGAAACTCTGTTTGTGAGCCTAAGTAGCCCGGGTTTAAAAAGTGGAAGATGCTCCAAAGTTCGTTTAGTCGATTTTCAATCGGTGTACCGGTGAGCGCAATTTTATGGCGTCCTTTTAGTTTACGAATGGCACGCGCTTGTTTCGTTTGGGCATTTTTAATGTTTTGTGCTTCATCTAAACAAATGACATCCCAATCGATGCTTGCGAGGTCGTCGAAATCTAAATGGGCCAAACTGTATGATGTAATGACAAGGTCACAGCTTTTTGCTTTTTCAACAAACGTATCTCCATGTCCACGATTGGATCCGTGATGAACGTAGACGGTTAAAGACGGGACGAACTGCTGACATTCTTTTTGCCAGTTGCCGATGACGCTCGTTGGACAAATAAGTAAAGCAGGGCCGTTTCGTTTCTCGTTTTCTTTCACATAGGCGAGATAGGCTAGCATTTGTATCGTTTTCCCAAGTCCCATATCGTCCGCTAAGCATCCTCCGAAGCCAAGCTGGCGTAAAAAGATGAGCCAGTCGACGCCACGTTGTTGATATGGACGTAGCGTGCCATGGAACGTGCTCGGAATACTGACCGTTGGAATATGGTCAATGTTTTTCATTTTTCGTACGAGTGTGGCAAACGAGCGATTTAGTTCAATGTCAATCGCTTCATCGTCCTCATGTTGTTCGTTTGTTTTCTCAGCGAGCGTTTGCATGAGTACGTCGCGAATTGATAAACCTTCTTGTTTCGCTTGTTTCATCAGTTTTTGTACGTGTTGAATGACGGCAGGGTCAAGTTGCACCCATTGGTCGCGAATGCGTACGAGGCGGCGCTTTTGTTCAACGAGTTCGGCGAATTGCTGTTCGGTCAATTCGACGCCGTTTGTAGCGATGCGCCAGTCGAAATCGACGAGTGCATCGAGTCCGAATACAGATGTTGCCGATGATTTCACTCGTGCTTTTACACGAAGGCGCGTTTGTTTGACGACTTCCCACCATTCCGGCACGATAACGCGAACGCCTGCTTCGGTGAGTTCGATTGTCGCTTCCACTAAAAAGCGCCACGCTTCTTCTTCGTTTAGTTGCGTGCGCAGCGCCCCATTTTCGCTCAGCCATGGAACGATCGTTTGCCAGCGTTGTTGGGCTCGTTCAATATGGCTCGCGTACGCTTGCCAAGCTTTTGGTATATGCGGATACACGGTGATGTCGTTTGTTGTTGTGTCGATGAGCACCGTTTCAAGCGACCATGCGCCACCATCTGTCTCAGGTTCGTTTAAACGAATGGCGACGATAAACGGCGGGCGGTTTTTGTCCCAGCCAATTTCGGTGAGCCAGTCATGCTCGTCCATGAACGAAGCGCTGTCGCTTGTGAGAAGTGGATATGTGTCAACGATTTGTTGCCACGTTTGTTTTAGCTCCACGTCCGATTGAATCCAGCCGTTTATTGCTTCAGAGCGCCACATCACAACGAACGGATGATCTTCTTCTGTACCTTTCCAGCCGAATTGCCCTTTTTTCCATGTTTCAAAGTCAGGCATAAACTGCTTTTGTTCGATATGTCCCATGATTTGTTTTGCCCATGTTTGAAATTGTTTGCTTTGTTCGTCCCACATCATATGAATAAATCGATTGGACGATGGATAAGCAAAAAACGTAAGCGCCTCCCAAGGCGAAAGAAGGATGCCAATATGGTTTCCGATTGTATCGACTGTCGCAAATGTCCCGTAAAACGTTTCTTCATGCCAACAAAAGACGAGCTCTTTCCACTGATCTGGGTGCGCATCATCACTATAAATGAAAAAATGTTTTTGTTCATCGAGCCAGCGGCTTTTTAGTTCAAGTTGCATCATATGAATTTCCCTTTCCGTAATAAATCTTGAAAGGCACGTAATCGTTTTGTTTGTTCAGCTAATGTTGTAATATATGTTTCCCAGCGAGGCATTTGTTTTAATGCGCGGTAATGGGCGCGCAGTTTTCGTAAATGTTTTATTGCTTGTTCGTATGCGCTGCGATTTTTTTGTTCAATATAATGCATAATCGTTTGGTGATACAAAGGAAGAACGAGCGAACGATCTGCTTGTTCGACTGCTTTTAAATGGAACGGGTGAATCATGTCGACGGTTGCTTTTTTAAGCATATACAATTCAATGAGTTCTCTCCATTTTTGTTCATCAAATAAGTAATCGATGTACGTATAAAAACTGTACGGAAGCAGCCTTTGAAGAAGCTGTTCGTACCGTTCAGTTTGTTCATTTTTTGTAGCGATACGATATTGGACATAGGCGGATAGTACATGTTGAACAAACCACTCACGGTCAGTTATATGAAGCGAATATAAGTATGTTTCCACATTTTGTTCGAGCCGATGAAACCAATCAGCTCCACGTTGAATTTGCTTTTTCGCAAATGACATATGCATAAAACGGACGATATGTTCTGTTGCTAAGTATGGAAACGGTTCAATGAGCTGATACGCACGATGATCGTTTTCAAGCAAAAACGACACGTACGAAGCGGCGCCGATAAATGGTATTTTTTCTTCTATGGTTTCTTTTTTATTTAACTGTTCAATCGCCCATGTACATTCTTCTTGGCGATGTGTTTCGTCGGTCAATACGCTTGTCCATATCGTTTCGTATACATCTAATATTTGGCTAAAGTACGTTAATTCGCCTGATAATACGTTTCTTACATATGGAATGGTAGCGTATAAAAGTTGTTCATGCACTTTTGTACGCGGTTTTTTCGCTAAATTTGTGATCGCTTGTTGGACGGTTGAAGAAAATTGTTCTACATGTCGCTCTTGCATCATCGCGGAGTAGCCCCATGGTTGTTGCGGAATATGAACAAGTTTAATAAATGTAAATAAGGCGGCATGGACATAATATAAATGGTCTAAAAACGATGCTTTAGATGTCGGACGTTCGAATGTTGGGAAAAACGATTGAACGAGCCTGCGCATATGTTCTTCTTCCGTTACATTGTATAGCGGGATACGGCGATATTTCTCTTCAAACGATTGCCACCACGCGTCAACGATATTTGTGTTGTTTAATGCATTGTTTCCATCTTTCTCGTTTGGCTTCTGTTGCTGAACGGTTTGTTGTTTCACTTGTACGTCTTTTTGTGTTTCATTGCTTTCTGTTTTTTTTCGTTTTGTCGCTGGTTCTTTCCATGTTCTAATTAAATTCCCGACTGCATCGATTTGATTGTACGCATATAAAAATAACGCAACATTGTGCGGACATAGACCGACAGCTGTACAAGTGCACGATGAACCCGCCGCTTGCTTTAACCGAAAAGACGGCTCATATGTATGTCCCTTATCCGTTACTTTCCCTTTCAGCACATTGTCCTCGATCGTCACGTTATATACATGCCCGGTGCGATACAACTGCCACGCACGTTTAATTAAGTCGCTATGTTTTTTGTACGGTAGCAGCTTCATGACACGTTGAGCCGCTTTCGTCATCAACTCTTGCGGCAACATCGTCTGTAACATGACAGCATCTCCTTCTCTTAAATTTGTCCTCATTTTAGCATGCTCTCCGTTTGTTTACAAACGAGGGAAGTTAAAAAATGTTTTTAATGTTTGCTTATTTTGTAGTAAATCAGCAAGTGTATAATTGTCGAGTGTTTGTAAAAATGCTTGCAATGCTTCATGAAGAATATGTTTCAACTGACAAATGGGCGTAATAATACAGTCGTTTCCATGAGCGGCGAAGCATTCAACGAGAGATAAATTCTCTTCCGTTTGCCTAACGACAGCACCGATGCGAATGTCTTCTGGTTTTTTAGCGAGGCGAATGCCGCCGTTTCGCCCGCGAATCGTTTCAATAAGTCCGAGTTTTCCGAGGTCGTATACAATTTTACTTAAATGGTTTTCTGAAATGGAAAACGTGCGGGAAATTTCTTTAATGTTTGTTTTTTCACCTTCTTCTAACGTTCCTAAAAAGAGAAGAACGCGCAACGCATATTCTGTATAGTTCGTTAACTGCATCATGTTTCACCTTTCATTTGTTATTTACTTTATATAGTAGCACATTCTTTCGTCTCGCCGTTATGTGATAAAAAACATGTATTTTATATATTGCTTTTTTGTTTTTTATATGATTCAATAAACATGTATATAAAATATATGTTTTGGGGGATATGTGTGATGGGCGCAACAAAATCTTTATTAAGCGAACGTACAATTGAAATTATCAAATCAACGGTTCCTGTGTTAGAACAATATGGGGAACAAATTACACGGCGTTTTTATGAACTGATGTTTTCTAATCACCCAGAGTTATTGAACATTTTTAACCATGCTCACCAAAAGCAAGGGAGACAACAAAAGGCGTTGGCCGCATCTGTATATGCAGCAGCGAAGCATATCGATCGTTTAGAGGACATTTTGCCCGTTGTTAAACAGATTGGTCATAAACATCGTAGTTTAGGGGTAAAAAAGGAGCATTATCCGATCGTTGGGAAACATTTATTGCTGGCGATTAAAGATGTACTTGGTGAAGCTGCGACAGATGAAGTGATTGAAGCATGGGGAGAAGCTTACGGCGTAATTGCTGATGTATTTATTCAAGTAGAACAACAAATGTACGATGAGGTAGCGAAAAAACAAGGAGGATGGGTTGATTTTCGTCCTTTTGTTGTGCAGAAAAAAGTGAAAGAAAGTGATGTTATCACATCATTTTATCTCGTTCCACAAGATGGAGGGGAAATAAGCGATTTTCTTCCAGGACAATATGTAAGTGTGAAAGTGCAAATTCCAAGCGAAAAATATACGCACATTCGTCAATATAGTTTATCGGATGTACCAGGGAAATCGCACTACCGCATAAGTGTAAAGCGGGAAGTTGAAACAGCACAAAAGCCTGCCGGTATTGTATCGAATTATTTACATGATCATGTAAAAGAAGGGGACGTGCTGGAATTAAGTGCACCAGCTGGTGATTTTACAATCGACATGAGCAAGGAAACTCCTGTTATATTCGTTAGCGGTGGCGTAGGTATTACACCATTATTAAGTATGGCGAAGTCAGTCGTAAAACAACAGCCAAATCGTTCAATCACTTTTATTTGTGCGGCAATCAATCGTCGCGTTCATGCATTTGATCAAGAGTTGCGCATGCTCGCAGAACAAACGAACGTATCTTATTATGTTTGTTATGAACAACCGTCAGAAGCTGACCGAACTCATCCGTATTTTAAGAAGGAAGGATTTATTGACGCTTCATTTATGCGGTCTGTTATCGAGCAAACGAATGTCGATGTATACATGTGCGGCCCAATTCCTTTTATGAAAACTGTCAAAGAAGCTCTGCAGCAATGTGGGGTGGCTGAAGAGCGGGTTCATTATGAATTTTTCGGTCCTGCTAGTCAGCTGTAATATGTTGTCCTTCCCAATTTGGGAGGGGCTTTTTTGTCGTACAAAAGGGAAAAAAGTGATAAAATGTTATGTATATTGGTTCATCACCAAAAGATGTACTTGCATCTGCCATTAAAGTATGTTAGCTGTTTCTAGGCGAACCCGCAA
>NZ_JAIWYK010000217.1:0-256 GCF_022030075.1 Anoxybacillus sp. LAT27 | reverse complement strand
ACAAGCAACAAGCCGGCGGCGATCGGTTTGGGAAGTCGGAAAAACAGCGCTTCTCCTCGGCCTAACGTCATTTGGTGGTCCGGTCGCTCATCTCGGCTATTTTTACGAAGAGTATGTCAAACGCAAAAAATGGATGGACGAGAAAACCTATGCCGATTTGGTCGCTTTATGCCAATTCCTCCCTGGTCCGGCGAGCAGCCAAGTCGGCATCGGCATCGGATTCATGCGCGCTGGTGTTTGGGGGGCGTTTGCCGCT
>NZ_JAIWYK010000216.1:0-257 GCF_022030075.1 Anoxybacillus sp. LAT27 | reverse complement strand
AAATAAAAGCGGCTCTTTCGGCGCAACAAAAGACAATTCGCCGGCATGCTCGGCATAATTCAATCCAAGCGCCACGATCACTCCCGGCTCCACCGGGGGAAGCCACATCACTTCAAGCTCCCCGACGATCGTTCCGTCCGGCAGGCGGAGGCGGCCATCGTCGAGCGGCTCGGCTTCGGTCACGATTCCGTTCCAGGCCACACGCGCCCGCCTCATCATTCATCGCCTCCTTGTTCCAGGGCGATTTCATTTTCCAA
>NZ_JAIWYK010000215.1:0-257 GCF_022030075.1 Anoxybacillus sp. LAT27 | reverse complement strand
CTTCCGCAAGTTTACCGATCCGGTCGTTCGCGCTCTGCGCCAGATGGGCGTCGACGCGGAGCTGACGGGCCGCAACGACATCCAGGTGGGCGAGCGGAAAATTTCCGGCAACGCCCAGTACGCCGCCAAAGGACGCATGTTCAGCCACGGCACGCTGCTGTTTGACTCCGACCTGGAGCGTGTCGTCTCCGCGCTGAACGTGAATCCCCAGAAAATCCAGTCGAAAGGGATTAAGTCGATTCGCAGCCGGGTCGCCA
>NZ_JAIWYK010000214.1:0-257 GCF_022030075.1 Anoxybacillus sp. LAT27 | reverse complement strand
CGTGGGCAGCGCTGGCGAAGCGCTTCGGCCGCCTGCCGCTTGCCGAAACGCTCGCTCCGGCGATCGCCTATGCGGAAAACGGCTACCCAGTATCGCCGGTGCTGGGCAAATACTGGGCGAACGCTTATCGGGTGTACAAAGAAGCGCTGAACGGGCCGGAGTTCGCCTCGTGGTTTGCGACGTTTGCGCCGGGCGGCCGCGCGCCGAAGATCGGGGAAGTGTGGGCGTCTCCGGATCATGCGGCGACGCTCCGCTCC
>NZ_JAIWYK010000213.1:0-258 GCF_022030075.1 Anoxybacillus sp. LAT27 | reverse complement strand
ATTCGCGGGACCAACAATGTCGATTTCCAGGCCCATATCAACCTGCGCCCAGGCGTCCGGTTGATCGCCGAGGGCATCAACATCACCAACGAACCGATCGTGCAGTCGCTGGATGCAGTCGCCCAGCGTACCGAGGTCTATACGACCAGCGGCCGCACCTTCACCTTCGGCATCAGCGCCGAATTCTAAGCCCGGCTTCAGCCGCCACAGCCCGTCCTTGCGATCGCGGGGACGGGCTGTGGATCTGGCCGGTGGCCG
>NZ_JAIWYK010000212.1:0-258 GCF_022030075.1 Anoxybacillus sp. LAT27 | reverse complement strand
GAAACTGATCTATTCGTCCGGCCATGACCCGGTCCTGGAAGAGGACCTGAACGAGGAAGACGACGAAGAAACGGAAATCGTCGTCTCGCAAGCGGCCGCAGATGAAGAGGACGAAGACGACGAAGACGAGGCAGAATCCGAAGAAGAAGACGAGGACGACGGCGAGGAAGAAGACGGCGAGGAAGAAGACGACGAAGACGAGACGGACGAAGATGGGGACGAAGAAGACGAGGAAGAAGACGCAGACGGGTCCGATGA
>NZ_JAIWYK010000211.1:0-258 GCF_022030075.1 Anoxybacillus sp. LAT27 | reverse complement strand
TCAACCGCCCCGAGGTGATGAATGCCATTGACGAGGCTACCAACGTAGAACTGGCGGAAGTGTGGCGGGATTTCGCCGCCGACGATGCCGTGGATGTGGCCATTCTCACCGGCAGTGGGCGGGCTTTTTGCGCCGGCGCCGATCTGAAGACCTTTATCCCCAAGTGGGAGGGGGCCAACATGCTGGATATCCGCAAGAATATCCCCCATGGCCTCGGCGGTGGGCTGACTCGTGGGCAGCACCGTATCTACAAGCCCA
>NZ_JAIWYK010000210.1:0-258 GCF_022030075.1 Anoxybacillus sp. LAT27 | reverse complement strand
AAAACCAAGTGGTGTGCGTGGAGGACTTGCGTGTGCAGAACATGCAGAAGAATCGCAAGTTGGCCAAACGCATTTCGGATTCCGCGTGGGGGCGCTTGCTTCGGATGCTCGAGTATAAAGCGAAATGGTACGGGCGGACGTTGGTTCGTGTCGGCCGCACGTTTCCATCGAGCCAATTGTGCTCGTGCTGCGGGCGCCGGCATGTTGAGGTGAAATCGCTCGACATCCGCGAGTGGGTGTGCCCGAACTGCGGAGCCG
>NZ_JAIWYK010000209.1:0-258 GCF_022030075.1 Anoxybacillus sp. LAT27 | reverse complement strand
CCGCTGCACACGGTGGGCAGGCAGATCGAAGAAGCGATCCTGCTGCACTGGAAAGTGAGCAAGGCGCAGGCCAAGGAACGGGCGATCGCGATGCTGAAAGCGGTGGGCATGCCGCGCGCGGAGGAGATCTACGGGGAGTACCCGCACCAGCTCTCCGGGGGGATGCGGCAGCGCGTGATGATCGCGATGGCGATGGCGTGCGACCCCAAGCTGATCATCGCTGACGAGCCGACGACGGCCCTGGACGTGACGATCCAG
>NZ_JAIWYK010000208.1:0-259 GCF_022030075.1 Anoxybacillus sp. LAT27 | reverse complement strand
AAGCACAAAGCAGAAAAGCGAACAGCGATGTGCGAGAAGCATTAAACTATTATGAAGCATTAGTGGCAGGGATGGATGCGCTGAAAGAGATCCCCATTTCGACTCGGTTGTTTAAGCAGTTGCATCGAATTTTGTTGTCAAACGATGTACGCGGATCCCATCGGTCGCCAGGGGAATTCCGAAGGGTGCAAAATTTCCTCGGTCCGGAAGGATGCACGATTGAAACCGCCACTTACATTCCTCCGGAGCCGCATCTTGT
>NZ_JAIWYK010000207.1:0-260 GCF_022030075.1 Anoxybacillus sp. LAT27 | reverse complement strand
CGGCAGGACGGCCAGCTTGTCTTTCAAGGAGCTGTTCACGGCTGCCCCCTCCTTTCTTCATGTCCGGCCCATCGGCCCTTCCCGCACGGGCGGGAATGTACGTTCCGTCCCCATGTTACCACGTTTTTCGGCGAAACACGACTGTTTCTCGCTGGCACAAAAAAATCAGCATCCGCGCAGTGCGAATGCTGATGACGGACCCTGCCCGGCTTAAGCGGCCAGGCAGGTGTTGATCCGTTTTCCTTACAGGTGTTTGCCCA
>NZ_JAIWYK010000206.1:0-260 GCF_022030075.1 Anoxybacillus sp. LAT27 | reverse complement strand
TGCCGCGGCAGATGCCGAGAATCGGCTTCTTCAGCTCCAGAGCCAGTTTGATCACCGCCAGCTCCGCCAGGTCCCGTTCGTACTCCACTTCCCCCAGCCCCTGCAGCGGCTCTTCGCCGTACAGATGGGGGGCGGGATCGTCTCCGCCGGTGAGGATCAGGCCGTCCAGCGATTCCACCATCGCGCGGAACGGCGCGTCCGGGACCGTCATCAGCGGCAGGATGAACGGAATCCCGCCTGTGCGGGCCACCCCGTCCACA
>NZ_JAIWYK010000205.1:0-260 GCF_022030075.1 Anoxybacillus sp. LAT27 | reverse complement strand
GTACGACTTGAATGAATTGGCGGAGCTGTTTCGCCGCCAAGGGCTTCAAGCGGAAGCGAACCCGTATCTTGTCTCCGTTTCGCTCGGCGACAAGCGATTGGTTGTCTTTCGCGACGGCCGTGCGCTTGTGCACGGCACGAAAGACGTGCAGGAGGCAAAGGCGATCTATTACCGCTATTTAGGTTGAAACGAGGGAAAATGAAATAAGGGCGTCCATTGATGGGAGGACGCCCTTGTTTTGTTCATCAAACTGTCAAAAA
>NZ_JAIWYK010000204.1:0-260 GCF_022030075.1 Anoxybacillus sp. LAT27 | reverse complement strand
AAGTGATTTCCACGGTGATGAAATGGAGACATGGACGCACACATCGGCAATGCGATTCCACCGGACGCGCAGGACCTTCGGATGGGTCTTGACGTCGGATCAACGACGATCAAGGCCGTCATCCTCGATCCCGACGAGAACATCCTTTTCGAGGACTACAGACGTCACCACGCCGATATCACCGGCGCTATGGCCTCTCTGCTCGGCGACGCCGCCGATGCTCTTCCCGGCGCAAAGGTGCGCACGACCGTTACCGGATC
>NZ_JAIWYK010000203.1:0-261 GCF_022030075.1 Anoxybacillus sp. LAT27 | reverse complement strand
CCGCCCCGGCGCAGCGCGGCCGGCACCTTGCTTTCGCGCTGTGCGACGGCGGCGACGATACCGTACTCCTGCTGCAGCGAGCGCGGCGGTAGTTGGAGCAGGCGCCCGATCTCTGCGGGGGTGAGAATGTCGCGCCGGCCGGAGAAGAATGGTACCTGCAACCTCCGGGCCCGCACGTCTCGAAGGAAACGGCCAAACCTCCACCCGGGTACCCGGCGGGCTTCGAACTGGTTGTCTGCATTCAGACTTGCCAGACCGGTG
>NZ_JAIWYK010000202.1:0-262 GCF_022030075.1 Anoxybacillus sp. LAT27 | reverse complement strand
GCCTTTGTAGTCGAGATAAATGACGTGCCGTTCTTGTTTTTCCCGCCAATCGGCCGCTTTCATCGCCATCTCGTCGTCTGGGGCGGCGGCGATCCATTCGGACTCCTTTTGTTCCGCCAGCCGCTCGAACGTCGCCCGGTATTCGGTCAAGTTGGACGACTCTTGGAAGAAGACGGTGTTCAGCCGCGCCAAAAGCGAGGAACGCGTCTCTTTTAACACTGCTTCATACCGTTGTTTCGCTTCTCTGGCCTGCTCCAAAAGC
>NZ_JAIWYK010000201.1:0-262 GCF_022030075.1 Anoxybacillus sp. LAT27 | reverse complement strand
GAGAGTTGATACAACGTTCGTTAATGACACTTTTTCCAGAGACAGATGTTCAAACAAAGGATGCTTCAAGACTATTGTTTGGAGGAAAAGAACTGGTCTATAAAGCGTACGACAACGTCATAAGCGTTCCAGACTTATTAAATGCTGTTATATTGCACATAAAAACAGGACCTAACCCGTCACGGGATATGGAACGTTACTGTCGCATTGTTGGGATTGATTTAATCAACGGTTATCCGAATTATAAGTTGATTGATGAGAA
>NZ_JAIWYK010000071.1:0-48954 GCF_022030075.1 Anoxybacillus sp. LAT27 | reverse complement strand
CTGTTAAAGTCAATTTCATGTCCTCACCACCTTTCACTAATTTTATTTTATATTTTTTAGTGAAAAATAAAAAAAAAAAACGCATTCCTCCCCATGCTTGAAAGCAGGGGTTTCCTGCGTGATTAATCATGAAAATACGACAGAGCTTGAGCAATGAAAAAACACTTTTTCAGCAATCGCCAAAAAAGTGTTTTCGTCAATTACGGCAACCGATGACCTGCCGCACGGTAGATTTCGTACCATTCTTGTCGGGAGAGTTGCACATGGCTTGCTTGGCAAATGTCTTTTAAACGAGCAGAGTTTGTTGTGTCAACGATCACTTGCATGTTCGCTGGATGACGCAAAATCCAAGCGACAGCAATCGCTGACTTGCTTACTCCTTTTTCCTCCGCTAGCCGTCCGAGTACTTCATTGACTTCCGGAAATTGCTCGTTGTCAATGAACACTCCTTCAAAAAAGCCGTATTGGAACGGAGACCATGCTTGGATGGTGATATTTTTTAGGCGACAATATTCTAAAATATGTCCGTCGCGGTTCATTGCTCCGTCAAATAGCGTATTCGCTTGAATGCCGCTTGTCACTAAATTCGCATGCATAATACTGAATTGCATTTGGTTCGCGATAATCGGCTGTTTAACGTATGCTTGCAATAGCTCAATTTGCATACTATTGAAGTTACTCACCCCGAAATGCCGAACTTTTCCACTTTCATGTAAACGTTCAAACGCCTCTGCTACTTCTTCTAGTTCCATCAGCGTATCCGGTCGGTGTAAAAGCAACATGTCTAAATAATCGGTTTGAAGTCGCTTCAATATGCCGTCGACAGATGTTAAAATATGCTCTTTTGACAAGTCATAATAGCCATCACGAATCGAACATTTGCTTTGAATGTGGATGCGTTTGCGCAAATACGGTCGAGAAGCAAGCACTTCACCAAACAACTCTTCACAACGTCCTTTTCCGTAAATATCTGCATGGTCAAACATCGTAATTCCTGCCTCAATCGCTTCGTCTATATACCGCGATAGCTGAGAAACAGACATTCCCGAAATTCGCATGCACCCTAACACAATTTCTGAGGCTATTAGCCCAGAGTTACCAATGTTTATTTGTTTCATTTGTCCATCCTCCCTTTTTACTTTCGCTTTGAATCTGCTTCTATGGCGAACTGTGCTCCGATTAACTCAACAGCACATAAAATAAAAATATACAATATACCCATAAAATTCCCCTCCCTTATGCCTTTGACACGAGCATAAGGTATGAAACGCGTTTCGATGCAATATGTTTTTAAAATTTTTCTGCTATACGTCGAATGAAGACAAGTGAAGCGATTGCGAAAAAAGCAAAGATTGTTTCGATCACCCAAACATTCGAAATGATTTTCACTTGATATAACGCAGGGACTACATCAATTAACGTATGAATCAAAATCGCATACACCACATAACGAAATTGTCCTTTCCGAACCCCATATAAAACAAGAAGAGAAAGCGCAATATGGATTGCAATCGCAAACGTTCGCTCGATCCCCCCTAATACATACATCCAATCAGGCTGATTTAACATGGTTTTGAGCATCTCCACTTGTGTAGCAGGAAGAGAGGAAGCAATTTGCTCAAACTGACCTGTTTGCACGAGATGTGAAAGGATCATCATATTTATGGCACTAACCCCTCCAATGAGCACAGCTTCTATTCCTCCATGCCCTAAACCAAACGATAACCCATCTCCATACGTTCGGTTGTTTTTTAACATAAAACGAAATCCGACATATCTTCCCATCTCTTCAAATACTCCAGCTGCTAAAGCACCGTAAGCAACAAATGCCCAAACGTTATTTATTCCTTTTAACGACGTACCACTCGGATCAACGACAAGCATATGCACAACTTTCTCTAGCACTTGTGAAAATAAAACAAAAATAAGCAAACCGACACCAAACGCTTTCCAAGAAAGCCATCTCTTTTTTCTTCCATATATGACGAGTGCTAAAGGAACAATCAAAGAAAGAAACAATTGAACAGACGCCCCAACCAAACTGATCTCTCCCTTCATTGACGAGAAAAGATATACGACTGAACAAACAAATAAATCGTACCACCGAACACAATAATTAAGAGAAGAACAAAGCGCCACACACTTTCTACAAATATCGTCAGCATGACCAACACACCCATCATAACAAACACTTTTCCTCCGACACGATGCGTTTTTTGCCAAACCGTTTCATTATCTAACGTCCAAGGAGTGCGAATGCCGATAAAATAGTTTGGTTTGATTTTTGGCATATAATTGCCAAGGACAATAAATAAAACACCCACCCCGATAGGCACAACAATATCAACTTGCACAGAAAACCCAACATTATATGCGAGCGTCATCACATGTAGAATAACGAAAAAGATGACAAGCACATGTAAAAAAATGAGATATACGTTTTTAAATTTTTCGTAATTTTCTTTTCGTGGATCTATCTTTGGCAAATAAATAAGCAAAAAAGTAATACCGGTTAAGAAAAGTGGAAATAAAAGCGCCCCCCACCATTTGTTTGTAAAGCCGTCAGCTTCCCCTGCAGCATTCCAATGAATCGCTACTTCACTTGGCAAAAAAGGGATCGCTAATAAGCTCAATACATAGCTGCATGCAATGAGAATAATAATAAATAAGTGCTTTTTCATGATTCATCACCTTCTTTTTGTAATATGTCATAAAACCAGCTCATTAAATCTTGGAAAACAGTTGTGTTCAATGAGTAATAAATATGCTGACCAACCCGTCGATCTTCCACTAAATCGGCTTGTTTTAATATTTTTAAGTGATGGGAAACACTCGGCTTTTGCATATCGAAATGTTCAGCAATTTCCCCTGCTGTTAAATCTCCTTTTTTTAATAGTGATAAAATTTTCCTACGATTCGGATCAGCAATCGCTTTAAACGCCTCGTTAAATGACATTTTTTCACCCACTTTCTTTTAGATATTTAGACAAATTTCTAAATATAGTCCAAAAAAAATAGACGTTTAGATAAATTTCTAATTACATCATATCCCATTTTTATACGTCAGTCAATATACAAAAAGGAACCAAGGAAACCTTGATTCCTACTTCAAGTTACCAGGCACAGATTTAGACAATCGCCCTGTCGTAGAAGCGATCATTGGGGAAATGGCTGGTCGTACGATTTTCATTCGATCACCTCCTTTTCTTGACGATAAATAAGTTGCAACACTTGCTTTATTTTTCTTTTTTCATATGGGCATGGTCGCTTTCCTTTTCTTATACGATACTGTGGGCAATGATTTCCTTGACACGCTGGTCGAAAGAAACAAGATTGGCATACCTCGTCTTGTTCTTCACCGGATGTCACCCATAACGCAAAGCGATCATAGTCAATGTGTGTTGTTCCATCTTCACGAAGTTGACCAACATGATTATATGACTCATTTAAAAAACATGTACATTTATACAATTGTCCATCTGTTCCAACTACAAACGAATGAGGCTTTGCCGCATAACAAACCGCTCCCCCAGGCATAAGCGTCGCCTCAATGATCTTGCTCATCGAAAGTCCTTGTTTTATCCCTCGTTCGGTCAGCTCCCATATTTTTCTTTCAGCTGTACGATCGTCGCAGATTGGTAAATGATCATCATTCTTCCCACCCCATTTTCCAACCGGTCGACAAAACAGCTGAAACCGCTGATCTCCCGAAAACTCACGTGATAAGTCGGTTAAAAAAGAAGGAATATCATCTAAGTTTGCCTCATCAAAATTTAGGCGGAGATAAATATCAAATGATTCATGCAACGTGCGAATATCACGTAAATTTTGTATGATTGTATCATATGTACCTTGCCCATTTGCTAGAAAGCGACGAGAGTCGTGGACGCTTTTCATTCCATCAATTGTAATCATAAAGCGACGCACGTGATAACGTAACAGTTGCTGCATTGTTTCTTTTGACAAGTAATAGCCATTTGTCGAGATGTCCGCTTCATACGTCACACCATATCGTTCAGCTAAAGAAATGATCCACTCACTTAGTTCTTGAATAATATTAAACGCCAATAACGGTTCCCCGCCAAACCAACTAACTGTTAAATGTTGCAATCGCGCCATTTTTTGTTTTAAAAAGCGTTTGAGCCCTTCTACTATTTCGCGCTTCATCTGTCCACGAGAGAAATCTTGATAACAATATGTACAGCGAAAATTACATGCTTCCGTTGGTAAAATAATTAAGTGCATCACATCTGTCCGATGCATAGAAGCGTGTAAAAATTGCGCTCGTCGTTTTTCATCTGTTTGTTCTGGAACTAGAAATCCACACTGTATGAGCGTTTGACAAACATCAGATTGCTCATTTTCTATCCCTGTTCGCAGTACACGCAATACTTCCATCTTTTCTCTTTCATCAACCGATATAACAGCACCTGTATAACTATTGTAAATAATTACTTCACCTGAATCGGTGTGTGAGATCGCATTAAATCGTGAAGGGACCCATCTCATTTCATTCACCCTCCTCATTTCATTTTTAAAAAAAACAATCTCTACTTCTGTTACGTAAATCACAATCATTATTGTAAAAAATATATGCAAGCTAAATTTCGTTAACCATTGAACATTACATGTCAGTTTTTCGACAAAAGTTTGAATATCTTTCGTGTAAAGTAAAAAGAAGAAGCTGCTCGAGCTTCTTCTTACATCCCTACTATTCCTTCAACTTCACCGCTGTACCTGTCGCAATGCACATCATCATTCCGTCGCGCAACGTTTCAAAATCAAGATCGACGCCGATCACTGCATTTGCTCCCATATTGCGCGCCTTTTTTACCATTTCTTGCACGGCCATCTCCCGTCCCTCAGCTAACTTACTTTCATATGTCCCACTTCGACCGCCAATAATGTCGGTAATGCTCGCTAAAAAATCGCGGACAACGTTAGCTCCTAAAATGATCTCACCAGACACTAAGCCGAGATATTGCTCAATTTGTTTTCCTTCAATGCTATTTGTTGTTGTAACGATCATGTAAATGACTCCTTCCCTTATTTAATTTGTTTTTAATAAAACAACACCTACAATAACGAATGCAATTCCCACGATCTTTTTGACACTTATCATTTCATGAAACAAAAATAAACCTATGAAGGTAATACATACAATACCTAGTCCTGACCAAATAGCATAAGCGATAGAGACATCGATTCCTTTTAAAGTCATAGCAAGAGATGTAAAACTCAATCCGTAGCAAACAAACATAATAATTGTCGCCCATATGTTCGTAAGTCCATCCGACCATTTCATCGCAGTTGTTCCGATGACTTCAAAAATAATTGCAACAAATAAATATAGCCAATACATTTTTTTATTCATCCCTTAATCATATGATTAGGAAAATCAGTCATAACCGCCTTTACATCTCGGTTAATCAATTCATTAAGTAAAAACTTATCATTTACTGTATATACACAAATCTCCACCTTTTTACTAGCTTCTTCCCCCTTCTGGGACATTAAGAAATTCCAGTCCCCATGAATTTCTTTTACATTAATCGCATAAGCAAAATCCAACACATCGCATTGAGAACCTTCCACTAACATCGCTTTGTTAACATGTGGATCAAGCTGATGAATTCTGTATAAACTTCCAATAGAAAAGGATGAACAAACTATGTGATGTCTCCATGATCGATACGAATGTAATAAAGTGAGCAATTTCTCTTCCATACGATCATAGTTAATTATACCATTTTTTAACTCGATATTCAAAATGATTGCTCTTTCTTGGTCAGATAGCCAATCCAAAACTTCTGCTAACGCTGGAATTCGTTCTCCCGCAAAACGCGGATGAAACCAGCTCCCAGCATCTAGTTGACGAAGCTGACGAAATGAAAAATCTTTTACATACCCTATCCCATCTGTTGTTCGTTCTATACACTCATCGTGAATAACAACTAATTCCCCATCTTTAGTCATTTGGATATCTAATTCTATGCCGTCTACCCCTAGCTCATATGCTCGCTGGAAAGAAATCATTGTATTTTCTGGATACTCCCCACTAAATCCTCGATGAGCATAAATATACATGATTGTTCTACTCCTTTCATAATGAAAGGATGCCCTAGTGGACACCCTTCCTATTTATCGTTTTTTTGCCATTTCTAATTCTCGATTGACCTCATTAGCTGCTTGTTCAAGCGCTTGTTTTGGTTCAACACCTTGATATAAACTTTCCATAGCACTAACAATACGCTGACGCGCTTGTGGAAAAACAGAGATTAATGCTCCTTGAGTCGCTGGTGTAGCCTTCGTTTCTTTCAATTGGTTTACTGTTACTTTAAGCTGTGGGTATTTTTCCCACTGTTCTTTCACAAGCGGTAGATCATAAGCTGCTGGATTCACTGCAAAATACCCCGTATAAACGTGCCATTTCGCTTGTACTTCTGGAGTCGTCACGTATTTCATAAATTCCCATGCCGCTTTTTTCTTCGCATCATCTACATCTTTCATTAACCATAATGACGCTCCTCCAATAATAACACCTTGTCTTTCGACACCATCTGGAACTGGCAAATAAGACACTCCCACTTCGAACGGCGCATGATCAACAATCGTCCTTACCCCTGCAGAAGAATCTAAATACATGGCCATTTTTCCAGATTGGAAAGCTGCACGCATATCATCCCAGTTTTGACCAACATTATAGAATGTTCCTTCTTTATACATATCATAAATAAGTTGAAATACACGCAATCCTTCTTCTTCATTAAACTTTACTGCTGTTGCTTCTCCCTTTCTCCCATTTTCTTCATTCACATAAAGACCACCTTGTACAGCTAACATTTGTTCAAAAAACCAACCATAATTTAAGATTGAAAAACCATATCTACCATCTTTTGTTAATAATCGAGCCGCTGATTTTAGTTCACTATATGTCATTGGTGGTTTTTCAGGATCTAAACCCGCTTCCTTAAAAGCATCTTTATTATAAATAAGTACAGGGGTCGATGAATTGAATGGCATTGAGTAAATTTTTCCATTCACCGTATAGTAATTCACGATGTTTTTCTCCCATTGCGATACGTCATATCCTTCTTGATCAATTAACGTTTGGACAGGTTCAATTTTCCCACTTTCAATCATATATTTTGTCCCTATTTCGAATGTTTGCATAATGGTCGGTGAATCTTTTGTTCCAGCGACAGCATTAAATTTTGTCAACGCTTCTTCATACGTACCTTGAAATACTGGTTTCACCTCAATTTCTGTTTGTGATGCATTGAAATCATTCACAATTTCATTTAACGCTTTTTCTAAATCTCCACTCATCGCATGCCAAAAAATCACTTCTGTCTTTGGTGATGATTGCTCCTTTTGCACTTGTGATGCTGTTTCTTCATTGCTATCGCTACATCCTGTTAAAGTTGTCGCTAACATAAATGCATATATCCATTTCTTCACAATACTTCCCCCTCATTACTTAATTGCTCCTTGCATCAAACCTTTTTGTAATTGCTTCTGTCCAACAAACAATAAAAGTAACGTCGGTAAAATAACAATCACAACCGCAGCCATCACCACCCCCCATTCTGTCGCCATTTCTTGCGTTTGCATTTGTTTTAATCCAATTTGAACAGTTCGCACACGTTCATCGTTCGTTACAAGAAGTGGCCACAAGTACATATTCCATGTTGTTAGAAAACTATAAATTCCTAATGTAGTTAAACTTGTTTTTGCCAGAGGCAAAACAACATACCAGAAAAAGCGGAAATGCTTTATTCCTGACATTTGTGCCGCTTCGTACAGCTCAAATGGAATAGTTTTGAAATGCTGACGCAACAAAAATATACCGAAAGCTAAAGCGAAAAACGGAATTGTTAAACCAAAATAATTATTGGTCCATCCTAAAGTCTGAACAGTTAAATAGTTTGGAATAACTGTTGCCTCCCACGGAACAAGCATCGTTGTAATTGTTAAAAAAAATAGTATATTTCTCCCCGGAAAACGTAGAAAGACAAAGGCATATGCTGCCAAACTAGAGACGATTAGCTGTCCAATCATTACAATGAATGAAACTAGAAAACTGTTCCACAAATATTTCGCCAACGGAACTTTTTCAAATGCAACGATATAGTTTCGAAAAGACCAATCGTTTGGCCACCATTTTCCTTGTAAAAGTTCAGCACCAGTTAGAAAACTAATGAGAAATGCATACATCATTGGAAACATCAAAATGATGGCACAAACAGCTAACATAGCATACAAAATGATTTTTTTTAGAAGGGTCATTGATAATGCACCTTCCTTTCAACAAGTGCAAATTGTAAAAACGTCACAATTAACACGATCAAAAATAATACTACTGCTTGAGCACTTGCAAATCCGAAATTATAATTGATAAACGCTTCCCGATAAATGGAGTAAACGAGTACAGTGGTTGCATTCATAGGGCCACCTTTTGTTAAAATATCGATTTGTCCAAACGTTTGAAAAGAATGAATAAGCGAAACAGTCACAACGAAAAATAAAGTCGGCGATAATAACGGAATAGTAATGCGCCATAGTTGATACATGTGGCTGATTCCTAAAACATTTGCATTTTCATATAATGTGACGTCAATACTTTGAAGTCCACCTAATAAAATTAAAAAAGCAAATCCAATATTCATCCAAACTGTTGCAATGGCAACCGCAATTAAAGCTGTATCAGGATGGAGTAGCCACTGGCGCTCTTCCCCGCCAAACGAGACAATCAGTTTGTTTATGATTCCTACCGCAGGATTGTACATGAACATCCAAATGACAGAAGATGCTGCCACACTCATTCCTAACGTTGAAGAAAAACATGTACGGAACAACTGTATCCCCCTTAGTTTTTCATTTGCTAGAAGAGCTAAGAAAAAAGAAATGATTACTGTTGGAGGAACAGTGTATAACACAAACAAAAACGTTGCTTTCATACTTTCTTTGAAATTTCGATCTTCTAGTAAGTGATGAAAATGTTCTAATCCGACATACGTCGTTGGGTTTCCTTGGAAATCAGTCATGTGTAAACTCAAATAACCTGTGCGAACCATTGGGTAAAAAACAAAAACTGAGAATAAAAGGAGAGAAGGAAAAGTATATAAAACCCCTTCAATAGTTCGTTTCATTGTACGTGGCATGTTTATCCCCCTCTCTCTCTATTCTTTTCCCTTCTTCATCAAAGAATAGAACGTGCTCGTCATCAATTGAAATACGTACTTGTTGACCTACTTCAATCGGATGCTGACCATGCCAGCGAGCGACCCATTCATCGTGTTCTGTTAGCTTTAATGTAACAAGTGTTTCTGTGCCTAACCGTTCAACATGTGTGACTGGTAATAATACATGTGGTTCATGTGCATGTGCAAGTCTAATGTGTTCTGGTCGAACACCAATCGTTCCATGTCTATTGTCCATTCGCACGTGATGAGCAATCTTCACAATCCATTCTTGTTGTAATAAAAATAAATCGTTTAACTTATGTACTTTTGCCATATTCATTGGGGGAGAGCCAATAAATGAAGCAACAAATGTATTGCTCGGACTGTTGTATACATGCAGTGGTTTTCCAATTTGTTGGATCCGCCCGTCATATAAAATCATCATCCGATCAGCCATAGTCATTGCTTCAATCTGATCATGTGTCACGTAGATCACCGTCATACCGAGTTGACGTTGCAATTGACGAATATATGAACGCATATGTGTTCGCAATTTTGCATCTAAATTTGATAATGGTTCATCCATTAGGCAAATCGGTTTTTGAGAAACAATAGCTCGCGCAAGCGCTACTCGCTGTCTTTGTCCACCTGACAGATAACGAGGTTTCTTTTGAAGATAGTCAGTTAAACCTAACATTTCAGCTACATCTTTACAACGTCTTCTCTTCTCTTCCTTTGACAATTTCGCAGTATGCAGCCCTAGCATTATGTTATTTTCAACAGTTAAATGTGGATATAACGCATAGTTTTGAAACACCATAGATATATATCGTTCGCTCGGTGGCGTATTGTTCATTTCTTTACCTGCTATTTTTAATTGTCCATTTGTAATATGCTCTAAACCTGCAATCATACGTAACAATGTGCTTTTCCCACACCCTGACGGACCAACAAGAACAAAAAATTCCCCCTCTTGAATTTGTACACTTATATCATGAAGAACAAATGTTTTTCCATCGTAAGATTTACTTACATTTCTCAATTCAATCATCGTAATCCCTCTTTCTCAGCTATTTTCCATAATGCTGGATTTCCCGTCGATACAGCTTGTGCCCCTTTTTGCAATGCTTCAATCATTTGATCTCGGTTTTGAATTAATCCCCCTGTAATAACTGGAATATTTATTTGCTTCACTAAATGCTCAACCATGTCAGGTACAATGCCAGGCATAACTTCAAGCGCATCTGGCATCACTTGTTGAATGGTTTGTAGTCCATTTTCAACCGCATCTGTATCTACTAAAAATAAACGTTGAATCGTCCATAGCTTCTCCTTTTTCGCTAACTGAATTAACGTGCTTTTTGTCGAAACAATTCCGTGTGGTTGAACAAATTTTGCTAAAAATTGTAGTCCTTCTTTGTCATAACTAATACCCGGTATTTTTTCGATGTGCACAAATACATAACGATCATGAGCTTTTAACAACTCAACGTACCTTTTAATGACACTAATTGTACCGGTTTGTAGTAGCGCTGTTCTCCACTTCGTTTGTAAAAATAGCTCCATATGCTTCGGTTGCTTAATTGCCGCAATAAATTGATCTTGTAAAAACATACAAACTTCCTCCTTGTAAACAAAAAGAAACCGAACACAACGGCAGAATGACATATCCACGCTGTTGTTACGGTTTCTCCTTTTCTCCACCTTTTTTATTCACTTTTCTGATTTTGATTTTAATCCTCTTTTGTTAATACAATATTGTATAAACTTTAATATATTGTAAAAAAATCGACTTCCTGCTTTGGAAGCCGATTTTTTAATAATTTTTTAATCATGAAAGTTCGTTCCATCTGTTACTTCTTTTACGATACCGACGCGAATGACAAAGTCGCCAAAACGTTCACCATCAAAGCGTTCTTTTGCATAACGAGAAAGAAGCATACGAAGTTCAGATAAAATTTCTTTTTCTCCGATATTTTCCCGATACAATTTTCCAAGACGACTGCCGTCAAACGCTGCACCGAGATACATATTATATTTACCGACGGATTTGCCGATAAATGCAATTTCTCCAAGCACATGACGGGCACAACCGTTCGGACAGCCGGTCATGCGAATCGTGATTTCTTCGTCGTGAAGCCCGTTTTCTTCGACAATTTCCTCAATTTTATCAATGAGTGTCGGCAAGTATCTCTCCGCTTCTGCCATCGCTAGTCCGCATGTTGGCAACGCCACACAGGCGAGCGAGTTACGGCGAAGAGCACTATAATGTTTCCCATCTGTTAATTTGTATTGCTTAATAAGCGTATCAATTTCTTCTTTTTTCTCACTTGGCACATTGGCGATGACTAAGTTTTGGTTCGCAGTCAAGCGAAAATCGCCCGTATGAACTTTCGCAATTTCTCGCAAGCCTGTCATTAACAAATAATCATCCGTATCTTTCACTCGACCACCTTCGACAAATAGGGTAAAATGCCATGTTCCGTTTACCCCTTCAACCCAGCCGTAGCGATCGCCATTATGTTCAAAATGATACGGGCGCGCTTCTTCTAGCTCAAAGCCGAGCCGGCGCTCTAATTCTGCTTTGACAGCTTCAAGACCTAACCGATCAATCGTATATTTAAAACGGGCGTGTTTTCGTACGGAGCGATTGCCGTAATCGCGCTGAATCGTGACAACTTTTTCCGCCACATCAATGACTTGTTCAGGTTTACAAAAACCGATCACCTTTGCTAGCTGTGGATATGTCGTACGGTCGCCATGCGTCATTCCCATTCCACCGCCGATCGCCACGTTAAAACCAACGAGCTTTCCTTGTTCAACAATAGCGATAAAACCAAGGTCTTGCGAAAACACGTCGACATCGTTTGACGGTGGAACAGCGATACCAATTTTAAATTTCCGCGGCAAGTACAGCGCTCCGTAAATCGGCTCTTGCTCTATTTCTGGTGTACCGGCCACTTTTTCTTCATCCAACCAAATTTCGTAATATGCTCTTGTTTGTGGCAATAAATGGTCACTTAACATTTTTGCCCATTCATACACTTCCGCATGTATTTCTGACTGGTACGGATTCGGGTTACACATGACGTTTCGGTTCACGTCACCACAAGCTGCCAACGTTGTAAGCAGAGCATCGTTAATCGCTTGTAGCGTTTTTTTCATATTCCATTTCAATACGCCATGAAACTGAAACGCTTGCCGTGTTGTAAGCTTTAATGTCCCGTTGGCGTATTTTCTTGCTAGTTCATCCATCGCAAGCCACTGTTCTGGTGTTGCTACTCCGCCTGGCGTACGAACGCGAATCATAAATTGATATGCAGGTTCTAACTTCTGTTTTTGCCGTTCTGCTCTTAAATCACGATCATCTTGTAAATAGCTGCCATGAAATTTCATTAACCGGTTATCATCTTCTGGAATACCGGCAGTAATACGATCTTCCATCGTTTCTTTCAACGTTCCGCGCAAATAATTGCTTTCTTGTTTAATGCGCTCGACATCGCTTGGCGGTCCATCTGGTGCAGTTAATACAAACTTTTCCACAATCATCCCCCCTAATATACGTCGCGTTGGTATCGTTTTTGTTGTTGCATATCAGCGATATACGCTTCTGCTTGTTCTCGCGTCATATTCCCTTCTTGAGCAATAATATGAATAAGCGTTTCATGAACGTCGCGCGCCATACGTTGTTTGTCACCGCAAACATAAACAACCGCTCCGTCTTGTAACCATCGGAATAATTGTTTACTTTGCTCGATCATGCGATGTTGCACGTACACTTTTTTATCCGTATCGCGTGAAAACGCAACATCCATTTTTGTCAACACACCATTTTTCAACCAAGCTTGCCATTCTGTTTGATAAAGGAAGTCGGTCACGAAATGTTGGTCACCAAAAAACAGCCATGACTTTCCTTTTGCACCAATCGCCTCACGCTCTTGCAAAAAGCTGCGGAACGGCGCAACCCCTGTACCTGGTCCAATCATAATAATTGGTGTATTCGCATCTTTCGGCAGTTTAAAGTTCGGATTGTGATGGATAAACACCGGAAGTTTATCGCCAATGTGCAGGCGCTCCGCACAAAACGTTGAACAAACTCCTTTCCGCAAACGTCCGTGCGCTTCGTAACGAACGGCACCAACGGTAATATGCACTTCTTCTGGATATGCCGCTAAACTGCTTGCGATTGAATAAAAACGGGGTTGCAGCTTCCGTAGAGAAGACACAAACTGCTCCGGTGTCATCTCCCACGG
Organism: Anoxybacillus sp. LAT27; assembly: GCF_022030075.1. Classification (NCBI taxonomy): domain Bacteria; kingdom Bacillati; phylum Bacillota; class Bacilli; order Caryophanales; family Anoxybacillaceae; genus Anoxybacillus; species Anoxybacillus sp. LAT27. Next base: position 35,516 of record NZ_JAIWYK010000071.1, on the reverse strand, counting down.
GCCGAACTCACGGAGAACATCCAATACATCGCGTCCTTTTATATATTCTTTTCGCTTCGCTTCTTGTTCAGCAGAAAGAAGTGCGTGAAAATCGGGACTACGTGAAAATGAAGCAAGCGATTGCAATAATTGCTCGGTTAACACCGTAATTTCTAATCGGGAAAGCAGCACTTCGCGTAACGGTTCTTCTTTTCCTTCAACAGAAACCGGTGTGTCTGGATTCCATTTCATTTCTTGAATAATGAGATCGACAAGTTCTGGATCGTTTTTCGGAAAAATACCAAGCGCATCGCCTGGTTCAAATACCAATCCTGAACCTTCGAGCGATAATTCAATATGACGTGTTTCTTTATTTGAACCGCGTCCGTTTAAGTTAATATTTTCTAACACTTCTGCTTGAAACGGATGCTTTCGTGAATAAAGCGCCGTTGGCTGTACTTGTGCAGATGGCGTTGCGACGACGGAAAAGGATCCTTGCTTATTTAATTCGTTCAACACGCCATCAAGCCATTTTGTTGCTGACTCTTCATAATCAACGTCACAGTCGACACGTTCATATAAACGCGTTCCACCTAATTCTTCTAATCGTTTATCAAAATCTTTTCCCGTCTTACAAAAATGTTCATACGACGTATCGCCAAGCGCCAATACAGAAAAACGAAGATGATCAAGTTTTGGTGCGCGCTTGCTATGAAGAAATTCGTAAAACGATAAAGCATTATCTGGGGGCTCTCCTTCTCCATATGTGCTAACGACAATGAGTAATGTGTCAATTTTTTTTAATTCGTTTGGCTTAAAATCAAGCATCGAGGAAACGGTGACATGGAACCCACGATTTTTAAGCGTTTCTCCTACTTTTTCCGCTAGTTTTTGCGCGTTTCCTGTTTGCGACCCGTAAAGAACGGTTACTTCTTTTGATACTGGGGCTTCTTGCTGTGCCGTTACACCGATCATCTCAGTAGCAGCTAAGTAGCCGCTCAACCAAAGCTTTTGTGCTGACGTTAATGTCGGCCAAAGCTGATTAAGGAGTTCAACTTGTTTTTCATTAAATGGACTGTTTGTCACTTGAAATGGCAACATGTTTCACCTCTCATTTTTTACTATTCCTATCAATCAAGTATGTTTTATTTGACTTTACCGCAAAAAATAAAATTAGTAAAATAAATATAAATTATCAGAACTATTTATTTTTTTAATAATTAAGGAGCGAAAGTGATGTACGAACAATTAAAAACATTTATCACGTTGGCAGAGGTGAAACATTTCACAAAAACAGCAGAAATTCTTCATTTATCTCAACCGAGTGTGAGCTTGCATATTAAAAATTTAGAAAAAGAATTTCAAACGAAACTATTTATTCGTTCACCAAAAGAACTACAAATGACGCCAACGGGAGAACTGCTTTACGATCGAGCAAAAAAAATCATAGCTTTATATGAACAGACAAAACAAGATATTTTAGAACATCACGACTGTGTGAAAGGAACATTAAAAATTGGGGCTAGTTTTACGATTGGGGAGTACGTGTTACCTTCTTTTTTATTTTCCTTACAAAATGATTATCCAGAATTGCAACTTGAAGTAATGATTGGGAATACGAAAGAAATTGTAGAGCTTGTTCGCACGTATCAAACAGATATTGGTTTAATTGAAGGACAAACAAATGAGAAAGAGCTTGCCGTATACCCGTTTATGCAAGATGAGCTAGTTATCGTTGCTTCAAACGATCATCCACTCGTTCATCGACAAGACGTAACAATAAACGATCTACAAGATCAAGTGTGGATTACACGTGAATTAGGGTCTGGTACACGTGAATATTTTAATCATTTCATTCGCTCAAACGGGCTAAAAGTAAAATCGCTCATGATCATTAGCAGCAATCAAGGAATTAAAGAAGCATTAATGCGTGGAAACAGCTTATCTTTTCTTTCACGTCATGTGATTGAGCGTGAATGTAAACATGGTCACTTATCCATTGTTCGTCTCAATCATCCTCCTTTTTATCGAACATTCTCTTATCTTTATGCACCAACAATGAAAAACAATAAACTTGTACACTTACTTCTCGATTTACTCCAACAAAAAGGGATGTGACGAACAGTCACATCCTCACCTTTTAATCATAGTAGCTCAAGCAACTTCTTTTTATTTTGTTGTACTTTTTCATCTAACATTTTTACTTTTTCTTTCAACGTCTGTACATCCCAAACATTCGTGAATCCTTTCTTTTCTAACGCACGAATTTCATTTTTCATTGCTTTTAACTGGTTAGAAGTAGAAATAAGTTTTCCAATCCATTTATCTAGCTCTTCTTGTTTTTCCGCTTCATCTTGTTCGTCCGCTTGTGTGACAGCTGGTTGTTCAGTTGATTGTTCAGGCGTTGTTACAACTGTACCATCTTGTTCATTGAATGGTTGTGTCGCTTCCTCTGTTGTTGGTGTTGTTTGTTCACTTTGTGTTGTTGGTTCTACTTGTTGTTCTTTTAGCGTGCTAAGCGTTTCAAGCGCTGTTGATATCTCATTTAAACGGAGTTCGATCTTGCTCAACTTTTTATTTAATTCTGCTAGTTTATTTTTCAACATTTTTTGCTCTTTTTTCTTCTTAGCTAGCTCTTGTTTTTTCTTCGCTTCTTCTTTTTTCTTCTTAGTTAACTCTTGTTTTTTCTTTTGGGCTAATAGTTGTTTTTTCTTCGCTTCTTCCTTTTTCACTACTAGATAACTTTTTTGGGCATGTTTCGCTTGATCATGCTTTGCCGCAAAAGTAGGTGACGCAACAAGCATCGATGCTAGTAAAATCGGTAATCCTTTTTTAAACATTACCTTTTCCCTCCATTTCATATGTATGTTTTTTGGTAATGGCAGCTGGCTGGCATAGGTTTTTCCCTTAGCCCCTATAGCTTTGCGACGCTAAGTTTCCTTAGCTGTGCCTTTACTTCTTATTATACTTCTCTTATTTTCATGGACATGAATCAAAAGTCCTTATTTTTCTTGTAAACATATGTGAAAATAAAGGAAGAAAAGAGCGAATAAAGAAATGGTTATTGATAGACAAAAAGGAGGGAGACAGGTTGCTAGAAAGATGGTTGAAAGGGTCTTCGTATACAGTCGTATTTACTGGAGCAGGAATGTCTACAGAGAGCGGGCTTCCCGATTTTCGTTCGGCAAAATCAGGACTTTGGCGCACGAAAAATCCACAACAATTGGCAAGTACGTATGCTATGCAACATAATCGAAACGAGTTTATCGCATTTTATCAATATCGTATTCGAGCGTTGCTGGAATGTAAGCCACATGTCGGGCATATGATTTTGGCCGATTGGCAAAATCAAGGGCTTATTCATCAAATTATTACGCAAAATGTCGACGGCTTTCACCAACAAGCAGGCAGTACAAATGTCATTGAATTACACGGGACGTTGCGAACGGTTCGTTGCTCGCGTTGCAGGCAAATATACGACGCAAAACGGTATGTAGACGAACAGTTTACGTGCACATGCGGTGGCTTTTTGCGTCCTTCCGTCGTTTTATTTGGCGAATCGTTGCCGTATGATGCGTTTGAACAAGCATGGACAGCAGCCGAACGAGCAGACTTATGGATTGTGCTCGGTTCTTCTTTACAGGTATCGCCAGCTAACGAGCTTCCTGTCATCGCCAAACGAAGCGGAGCCAAATTAGTGATTGTGAACATGGAACCGACGCCATTAGATGACTGGGCAGATTTGCTTATACATGGTCGTAAAATCGGAGAAGTGTTGCAGGAAATTGACGCATTCCTTTAAAAGTGAGTGTGTTCCAAAAAGTGTGTACTTTTGGGACACACTCTATCATTTAACCTTGATTGTTCACAAAACATACCTTCGCCAATAATCTCCCTATCTCACACTACTCCACATTACATCTCTTTCAATTTTGTGTTTCGTCTTACAAAAACCTTCACTGAAATTTAAACTGACTGTCATGAACGTATCATATTCCTCCACAACTCCACATATCATTTGTATCAGACTTGGCTATTTTTTCATTTGAAAACGGATACAAGGGGGAATGAATATGATTTACGCTCAACCTGGACAACCTGGCTCGCTCATTACATTTAAAAAAAGATACGAAAATTTCATTGGTGGGGAATGGGTGCCTCCCATTGACGGTGAATACTTTGAAAATATTTCACCTGTTACTGGACAAGTATATTGCGAAGTACCTCGCTCAAAAGCGGCCGATATTGAATTAGCGCTCGATGCTGCACATGCGGCAAAAGAAGCATGGGGACGCACATCTGTCGCTGAACGAGCGCGCCTATTAAATAAAATTGCAGACCGAATGGAAGAGAATTTAGACATGCTTGCCGTGGCAGAAACATGGGAAAACGGAAAACCGATTCGTGAAACACGTGCAGCTGACATCCCATTAGCCATTGATCATTTCCGTTATTTTGCTGGTTGTATTCGTGCAGAGGAAGGCACATTAGCGGAACTTGACAACGATACCGTTTCTTATCATTTCAAGGAGCCGCTCGGCGTTGTTGGACAAATTATTCCGTGGAATTTCCCGATTTTAATGGCAGCTTGGAAACTCGCACCTGCCTTGGCTGCGGGGAACTGTGTTGTATTAAAGCCAGCCGAACAAACCCCAACATCCATTCTCGTACTGATCGAGCTGATTCAAGATTTGCTGCCAAAAGGCGTTGTCAACGTCGTTAACGGATTTGGCCTTGAAGCTGGCAAACCGCTCGCTTCGAACCCGCGCATCGCAAAGGTTGCCTTTACAGGCGAAACAACGACTGGACGTCTCATTATGCAATACGCATCTCAAAATTTAATTCCTGTCACACTTGAACTTGGCGGAAAGTCACCAAATATTTTCTTCGCAGACGTCGCTGCGAAAGATGACGAATTTTTCGATAAAGCGCTTGAAGGATTCACGATGTTTGCTTTAAATCAAGGAGAAGTTTGTACGTGCCCTTCACGCGCGTTAATCGAAGAATCCATTTACGATATATTTATGGAACGAGCATTAGAGCGAGTAAAACAAATTAAACAAGGCAATCCGCTCGACACAACGACAATGATTGGTGCCCAAGCTTCATCCGAACAACTAGAGAAAATTTTGTCATACATTGACATCGGTAAACAAGAAGGGGCTGAACTTCTTATCGGTGGCGAACGCAATATGTTAGAAGGAGATTTACAAGGTGGTTATTATGTCAAACCAACCGTCTTCAAAGGGCATAATCGGATGCGCATTTTTCAAGAAGAAATTTTCGGTCCTGTTGTGTCTGTGACGACATTTAAGGATAAGGACGAAGCGTTAGCGATCGCAAATGACACATTATATGGCCTAGGTGCTGGTGTATGGACGCGCGATGTGAATACTGCATATCGCTTCGGACGAGGCATTCAAGCTGGACGTGTGTGGACAAATTGTTATCACGCATATCCTGCGCACGCAGCTTTCGGCGGATATAAAATGTCAGGCATCGGACGTGAAACGCACAAAATGATGCTCGAACATTACCAACAAACGAAAAACTTACTTGTTAGCTATTCACCAAAAAAACTTGGATTCTTCTAATCATTCAGGCAGCGTCTCAAAAGCGCTGCCTTTTTAAAAGGCTTTTTGAAAGGATGGTGCACATGCAACCGAAAGTCATCGCAACCGATGCTGCGCTACAACTCATCGAAAAACTAAAAACGAAATATGGTCCGCTTATGTTTCATCAATCAGGCGGGTGTTGTGACGGGAGTTCACCGATGTGCTATCCACAAGGAGAGTTTATCATCGGTGACTCAGACGTATTGCTTGGTGAAATCGGAGGATGCCCGTTTTATATGCACGCTGCGCAATACGAATATTGGAAACATACCCAATTGATTATTGATGTTGTACCCGGGCGCGGTGGTATGTTTTCCCTTGAAGGATCGGAGGGGGTACGTTTTTTAACGAGGTCAAAACTTTTTGATTCATAGAGCTGCTTTAAGGCAGCTTCTTTTTTATTTTTACAAAATAACCTGAAATGAATGAATATTCATTCTTTTTTGTTATAATAAAAACGAGGGGGAGATAACATGTTATTAAAGAAAACGTTTGAACAAAAAACGGTTGCTGGTGTACATATCGCAAAAGGTTCGCTAACGTTTCAGAAGGTGCGATTAGCGGTGCATTGCTTTGCTACAGACGGCGTGTTGATTGATACAGGAGCAGCGTCATTAGCAAATGAATTTAAAAATTTTTTTAAGTCATTAGACATTGATCAAGTGGTGATTACTCACTTTCACGAAGATCATACGGGATGTGCTGCGTTTTTACAAAACGAACGACAACTGCCGATTTATATGAATGGGATCATGATTGATTATTGTAATAAACGAGCAGATTATCCAATATACCGCAAGTTTTTCTGGGGAAATCGCCCTCCTTTTCAAGCGAAGCCGATTGGAAATACGTTCTCCACCCGCCATGCGATGTGGGATGTCATCCATACACCAGGTCATGCGGTTGACCATCTTGCATTTCTCAATCGTGAAACAGGACAACTTTTCACAGGAGACTTATACTGTCTAGAAAAAACAAAAGTCATCTTGCGCGAAGAAAGCATTTCTACCTTGACTGACTCATTAAAAAAAGTATTAACGTACGATTTCGACGAAATGTTTTGTGCCCACGCTGGTTATATAAAAGACGGACGAACTGCTCTACAACGAAAGCTTCATTATTTACAAGAACTTCAAGGAAAAATTGTTGATTTGTATGAAAAAGGAGCGACATTAAAACAAATACAATCTGCCCTTTTTCCAAAGAAATATCCAATCACTTTTCTATCCCTAGGCGAATGGAGTTCTTTCCATATCGTTCGTTCGGTGGTTGAGGAATATCATACAAAAAAATGAGCGAACAGTAACAACGACTGTTCGCTAAACTATTTCTCTTTTCGTCTTAACCGCTATGATTGTTGTCTGCGGAATGTTCCCTTTCATCTGCTTTAACGTCGCAACGATGAGAAAGCTAACAATGACTAATAAAAACCATGAGCTCACTTTTCCGAGATGAACAATACTCCATGTATCCACTTGGTTCGGGTATTGCCAAGCACCAAAAAACGTAGCAATATTTTCCGCAATCCAAATAAAAAACCCGATGAGAAGAAATGAAAGGACAAGCGGCATGCGGTAACGCGTTCCATTCACCTCGTATATGACGGATGACGACCAAAAAACGAGCATAACAAGTGCGATTAACCACCAACGGACGTCCATCCAATAATGGTGGGTAAAAAAATTTAAATAAATCGCCGCAGCTAGTGGAACAACGATTGAAAATGGCGGCCATTTGACGAGCTCCACTTTCAACCGCCGCCACGCTTGGCAAAGATAGCTGGCGACACTCGCATACATAAACCCACTATATAAAGGCACACCAAAAAATTTCGTATAGCCTGCTTCTGGATACGCCCAAGACCCCATGTGCACTTTAAACAGTTCAAGCGCAAGCCCAATGAGGTGAAACATCGTAATCACCTTTAGTTCATCTCTCGTTTCTAATCCAACGCGCACCATCCACCATTGCATGAAAAGACAAATGATAAGTAGCCAATCATACCGTGGCAAGAAAGGAAGCGACACCATTTTTGTCACGGCTAACGAGGCAAAAATGACAACAGGAAACAAACAAGATAACGCTTGTTGCCAGCCAAAATGAACAAGCTGAATCAATGCTTTTCTCATCGCTGCTGCCCCCTATTACATCTCATCGTCGCTTCGGTATTCTAAAATATCGCCAGGTTGACAGTCTAACGCTTTACAAATCGCATCTAATGTCGACAAACGAATCGCTTTTGCTTTGCCGTTTTTTAAAATCGATAAATTCGCCATCGTAATTCCCACTTTTTCCGATAATTCCGTCACACTCATTTTCCGTTTCGCCAACATGACATCGAGATTTACAATAATCGCCATGTGATCCACCTCAAATTGTTAAGTCATTTTCCGATTTGATTTCGATCGCTTTTTGTAAAAGCTTTTGTAGCACCGCCGCAAACACCGCGACGACCAACGCTCCAAACACAACCATTAAGCCAATGATGATAATCCCTGGGGCGTCATCTAAATCGGCGGTAAGATAAAAAAACGGCATGCCTGCAACATACAACAAACTAATGGACGCTGCGCAATGTTTGATATGCTTTAGCGCTTTTACCGATAAACCAGAAAATACTTCGTTTTTGTCAATATAAGTGAGAATGTTGAACGCTTGATATAACGCAAAGAAAAACGGAACAGCAGTCACATAAAAAAAGAAGACGATCGGATAACGTAAATACGCCAGTTCCGGCAACCACTCCGCATAAAAGTTAGGAAACTTAGGCAAGACAAATACACATAACATAGCAACAGGAGCCCCGATTATAAAAAGAGCGATTTTCAAAAAAAGTGTCTCTCGTTTCACAACAAGCACCTCACTTCTACAATTTCCATTTCATTTTAATCGATTATTTATCGTTTTACAATAAATAATTATTGTTTTGGGTTATTTTTTTATTTCAAAACAAAAAGCATTCCCCTTTTAGAGAAATGCTTGCTCCCATTAGATTATTCCATCGAGCAATAAAACTCAAAATAATGGTTACTCCATAAAGGATAAAGATGTTAAAGTTTCAAAGTGCATTTATATCGCTTTATTCTAATACTCCCTTTAAAATCCAAAACATAGGCCATTTCCATTCCTCTCTCTCCAATAGGTACTGTATATGTGTTCGAGTGTTTTCTACTTTCGCCAAAAACTTGTACAATCCGCTTTCTCTTCGATATTAAAAGCAATCATTTTCTTTAGCAATCCATAATTTACTGGCTTATCCCATGGGATGCGAAACAATCCTTTCGTCGCGCTATAACCAGCTTGGGCAATTTCATCAGCAAAATGAGCCATGCATGCTTCTTCAGGTGACACACTCACATGGTGTTTGGCTGTAGCAAAGCCGATGATAAATGTCCCGTGATCGGTAAACATAGGTGTATTCCATTTGATTTGCGGTTGTAACTGTGGGAACGTATCACAAACCCACCGTAAAATTTCCTCTACTCGGTTACGATGGTCGACATGATCAATCTTTGCTAAATATTGTTCAAAAACTTCCATAAGTGTTCCTCCTCGCTACATCTCTCATCTTCTGCTATCAACATTATGACACAAAACAATATGTCCATCATCCTAATATTACGCAAATAATTCGTCATAACTTTGCACTTTTTCTCATACACATGAATCGTCCATATGCAACAGGAGGCGATCATCATGGAGCAACAGGCGAAAGTCGTTAGTATTATCAACTGGAAAGGCGGGGTGGGAAAAACGACCGTCACTCATCATTTAGCGACAGGACTACAACATTTATCATCCGACGAATTAGAACTGTTTGGTTTTGAACATGCTCAACCAAAAGTGTTGTTAGTAGATGCAGACGCACAATGTAACCTTTCTATTTCATGTTTAACACCCGAATGGTTTGAACAATTAGCCTATCATAAAACACCTCCGATCGGCACATTGAAAGATTTAATCGAACATTACTTGAAAAATGAGCATCCACAAGTAGATGTGGACGACTTTATTTTAAAAGCGTGCGTGCGAAGTAAAAATGAGAAAGTGTATGAACATATTGATTTGCTTCCAGCACACGCTGAACTTATCCATACAGACATGGATATTGCCGTTTACTCAAGGCCATATTTCAAAGAACATTTATTTGGTTCGGACATTTATAAATTTCAAATGCTACACCATATTTTAAACACGATAAAACATGAATATGATTTTATTTTTATCGATTGTCCACCAAATTTAAATTACATTACGCAAAACGCCCTGTACGCAAGCGATTACTATTTAATTCCCGCGATTCCTGATCGTCTTTCTTCATACGGTATCTCAGCCATTAAAAATAAAGTCGATGAGTTAAACGAAAGATTTCAGTCGAGTTCAAAAGAATATAGCCACACAAAACTGATCGGAATCGTCCTCAATTTCATTCGCGAATACGGAAATCAACCAAAACAAACACAGGAAAATATGATCACTACATTAAAACGTACGCTTTCGTCTGACATGATATTTAACAGCTATTTACCATATGGTGACGCCATCACGCGCGCATCCATGCTCAGTTATCCTGTGTTTGCTGTTGAAAACCATCAAGGGAAACAAAGTGAATGTGTGAAGAAAATGACGCTCGAATTTTTAAACCGAATTGGTGGGGGAATTGTTGTATGAACGTAAACACATTAACGCATATGTTAGAAAAAGCACTCGTTCTTTTAAAACATTATGAGCATTGTACAGTCGAAGAAATGCTGGATGATCTTTCTGCAAAGTTGCAAAATCAAACACGAAAAAAGCAAAGCACAAACGTAACGGACTATGCAAACGTCATAAAACAAATGAAAAACATGAACAAAGAGGAAGCAATGACATTTTTATCGTCTTTCAAAAAAGAACAACTACTTCAGATCGGATTACAAATGAATATGAAATTACAAAAGAGAGACACAAAACAAATATTAATTGAGTCAATTGTATCCCATTGCAGCTTTCCTGAACTATATGCCCAAATGGCAAATAGAAAATCGCAAAAACAAATGAGCGAACAGATATAAATAGCTGTTCGCTCAACATGCGACCTCATTCCGACAAAACGGTTCGTTTCATCATATCATATGAAAGTGGACCGACATGTTTGCTACGAATGACTCCTTGTTCATCAATGATATACGAAGTCGGAATGGTGATCACTTCATATGTTTTACTAACCGTCCCTTGCTCATCAAGCATAATATCGAATGATACTCCTTTTTCGTTAATAAACGTCTCGACAGCCTGATGATTTTTTTCTTTATTTGTCAAATTGACCGCTACAATCGCGACATGTTGTCCATACTGTTCATAAAATCGTTGCATCTCTGGCATTTCCGCACGGCATGGAGGACACCATGATGCCCAAAAGTTTAAAATCACTTTCTTCCCGCGAAATTGAGACAGCTTCATTTTCTTACCCTTTAATGTCATTAACTCGAAATCAGGGGCAATTTCTCCTACATCAATTCCAATGTTCGAAATCGCTTGCTGTGAAGTTGTTTCTTTTGTCATATCCGATATGGATGAGAAGATGAAGACGAGAATATGGAACGAAATAAACAATTGCCATAACTTTCTCGTCGTTTTCATACGTGAAGAAACGATAAAGAAAACAACAGCGACAACAGCTTGTAGCCAAATAAAGCGATCTTCTGGAAATCCACTTCCCTTCCATAAAAGAAATACAATCCAATATCCAAAATATATCGGGGTAGCTACACGTATATAAGTGTCGAACGAAATATGCTCTTTTTTCAAATGCCAATATGTATAAAAAACAATAAACACAGCCGCTAAAACAAGTCCAACAACGCCACCGTTAAAATAAAGAAGCGTTAACGGATTTTCCAGCACCATGTTTGGATGTACAATACCGTAACTCAATTTCCATATGACTAAGCCATATATGAAACTGTTAAAAATAACATCCATCATGCGTCGTTCCGCTTTTAAAACGAACACACCATAATAAAAAAATAAATATGTCATAACCAAACTTGCTACAAGCAACAAATTTTCTCCTTGAATCATTTTTCCTCCTTTGCTGACAACAGTTCCTTATAAAAAGCGCTTCTTTATATCCTCTGTCGGAACAAAGCAGCAATCCTTCTTTCCGAACCAACGATACCTATTTTTCGCGATCCAATCATATACTTGATCGCGAATAGGAGAAGGGATAAGAATAAGCCAATATAAGTACTTCCAAAACCCTCGCAAATGTTTGCATACGCGTAACGCTGCAGTAGATTTAACATAGTATGTACATTCATCGATTAATATAAAACTATCGAGTTGTTGGGGAATATGATATTTTTTCAACAACGCTTGCCCTGCTTCACTTTGCAACGAAGCAAAATAAAAATAAGCTTTTTCGTCTCTTTCAATAATAAAACGAACCGTTGCACTACAAAAATGACAAATGCCATCAAATAATATGATGTGCATGACCGACCAATCCTTCCCCTTCCGTTCATCTAACCTCTCCATTATAGCTCACCTATGCAACAAAAGAAAAACGTGAAGCTCGGCAACTTCACGCTTTTCATGTCATAGCTAGAAATTATCCATACATCGTCCACATCCCGATATCATAAAAACCGAGTCTTTTATAAATGCGTCCCGCATTCGGATTGTCATAAAATAAACATAACGTTTTTCCAGCGCGAACGTAATCTTCGATAACTCGTTTCATAATTTCGCTTGCATACCCTTTGTGACGATCATTCGGATCTGTGCAAACGCCGACAACCATCGCAGATAGCGTATTTTCTGCAGTTGTCGCAACAGACGACACCATGCGACCATCTTCCTCGATATAGTACACACGCCCTGTATTTGTTTCTAACGATTTGACAAGCATATCACGCGATGAAGGGGGCACCGAAAATTCGGCAATACGATTGCGCAATTCAAGTATTCGATCGACATCATCAATCGTTGCTTGTTTTATTTCATATCGGTTTTCCGCTTCTGGAAATGTGATTTCGTTACATTCACAAAAATACGTGACACGCTTTTTTCCAAGTGATAAGAGAGATTCAAATTTTGCGACAAGCTCGGTTTTGCCTGAGAGTCGAACAGACTGAGCAGCATGTCTCATAATTTTCGCAAATCCTTCTATATCAAACTCCCCCGAAGCATATGGAATATACGAATCATAAAATCGCAACAATACAGCTCGCAACTCGCCATTCTCATCAAAGTCGCCCCACAGCTCTTGAAACTCTTGCTCATATCCAAACGCTTCAATATCACCGATAATAAAAAGATTCAATGAAGGCTCCTGCTTCAAAAAAGAAAACACAACATGATGATCTGCGCTATTCAACTTACGAATCATGTCCATCTCCCTTTACGATCAATATTAATTCTACTATAGCAAATATAAAGACAAAATTTTGTCGAAATTTGTCCAGACAAAACAAATGAAGTGTCGGTTTCGTCGTATGTCAAAAGTACTTTCTCATTATGATATAATGTAGAAAAAAGGATGTGGGAGAGATGGAAAAAGCACAACACGGTCGTATGTATTCATATAAAGATATTCAGCAATGGGAAGGAAATTGGGAACTGATTGACGGTATCCCTTATTTGCTTGCATCGCCTTCGTATATTCATCAATATGTCGTCGGCGAACTGCATCTCGCCTTAGCTCCTTACTTCAAAGCACGTGGATGCCACCTCATCTTGTCCCCATTTGACGTGCAATTCGATACAGATAACAATGAAGAAGAAGCACAAACCGTTGTACAGCCAGACTTATTCGTCATTTGCAACGTAAATCAACTGAAGAAAAACCGAGTACAAGGCGCACCCGATCTCGTGATCGAAGTGTTATCCGCTAGCACAGGAATTAAAGATCGAAATCAAAAATATTATTTATATGAAACAAACGGCGTGAAAGAGTATTGGATGGTCGACCCAAGCAATCGGACGATTGAAGTCATCGGCTTAGAAGACGAGCGGTTTCAAAAACGCGCAGTATTCGGCCCGAAAGATGTTTTAACGTCTTTTTTGTATCCAGATTTAGCAATTTCGCTTAATTCCATCTTGCATATGGACGATGTGGAATAAGATAAAGCCGGTCTGGATTCCCTAGCCGGCTTTTTATTTGCTGGAATTTAGTCGATAGCGCAATTTTCGTCCGTGCACGTTTTTCCTTTTTCCGCAAGCAATTGTAGCGATGAGGACTGCTGTTCTTCTGCCCATACTTTTTCTAATGCTTGGCGGAATACGTCGACGGGCTGAGCGCCAGAAATCGCATATTTTTGATTGAGCACGAAAAACGGTACACCGCGAACGCCGAGTTGAGCCGCTATCGCTTCCTCGTTTCGCACGTGTTCGGCATAACGTTCGCTATCAAGCACCGCTTCCGCCTCTTTCCGATCAAGCCCTGCCGCTTCAGCAAGCTCCAGTAGCACGTTGCGGTCGCTAATTCGCTTCGATTCGGTAAAATAGGCGTAAAACAACCGCTCCACTACTTCATCAAGCTTCCCTTTTTCCTTCGCATATTGCGCGAGACGGTGGGCATCAAACGTATTGGTCGGTTTCATCGTCTCAAAACGGAACGTAAGACCAAGCGCCTCCGCTTGCTTGCCAATATCGGCGTTTGCCCGCTTCGCTTCTTCTACGGAAATACCGTATTTTTGCGCAATCATTTCGTGAATGCTAAATGGCGTTTCTTTTTTTGCATGCGGATCAAGTTCAAAACTACGGAAGACGACCTCGACATTCTCCCGATGCGGAAAAGACGCAAGCGCCTCTTCTAACCGCCGCTTGCCGATATAACAAAACGGACAAACAAAATCGGACCATACTTCAATTTTCATCGTCACACCTCGGTTTTGTCCTCCAGATCGGAGGGAATTTTCTTCCTTATTGTAACGAATATGTTTTTCTTTCTTCAAATCATCTGCTTGCCCTATCCTCACGCCATTTTTCGTCTGTAAACGCGCATTGCAGTTATATACGCAACAATGAGAATACCTAAACACCATACGAGCGGGATCTATTGGATCGCGTTGTTTCGCATACCCTCCGCCTCCTATACAATGGTAACCTTTGATAAATCAGCACCTAGGCCTTTCAAGGAAGCATAGGTGAGTTTATCCATCACGGCGCCGTCAAAGCAGATGGTTGGGATGGTGCGGTAATATTTATTGGTCAAAGTGAAACCTGGATGGAACGAAGTATTTTTGAGTGTCGCTCCTTCAAAAGATGCTTCGCGCAGTGCCGACTTGGTAAACTTGACGCCGATAAAAGTATGCCCGTCAAAGCGCATTCCTCGTAGGTCGCAATATTTGAAGTTCACACCAATAAAGATACAACGCTCAAACATCGTTTTTCTAAGGTCAAGCATGGCAAACTTCACATCTGTTAGTTTGGTGTCCGTGAATTTTGCTCCTGTCAGTCCTGATTTACTAAAACGAGTGCGCACCAGGATTGATTGCGTGAGATTTGCATCTGTCAAATCAGTAGCATAGAACAGGCAATCGGTTAAATTCGCGCTCCTAAAGTTGGCTTCGCGCATATCACTTGCTTTAAATAAGCTTCCCGTTAGGTCGGCACCAGAAAAATCGGATCCGCGCAATGCACTCGCTACAAACTTTCCTTTATGTGCGGTCACCCCTGCAAAGTCTCCTTGAGCGAGGTTGCTCGCACTGAAGTTTGCCAACACTTGCCGCTCCAGCGAATGGGAGAGGTTCGCGATTTCCAAGATAGTTTGTTCAATGTCACCGATGCTCTCAATAGTCATCTTAAATGCCGTTTCATCATCCTTACCCTCAGCTTTCAGTTCACGGTATCGCTCCTGCAAATCAGAAAGTAAATCGGCTTTTAATTCAGTGATGCTTTTTACCTCATCGTATGGCGCGAAAACGCTATTTAAATAGCTAGTCAACTTCTCGTTCATCTTATCAACGCTCCTTATAACAATTTATCTAGCACGCACTTTGCGTACTCCCAGTTGCTTTTGTTACGGGCATAAGTCTCCTTGCCTTTTTCCGTAATGCGAAAATACTTACGCCGTCCACCTTGAGATTCGTCGCCCCAGTACCACTCAATATCGCCGCTGGCTTCAAGTCGTCGGAGGCTGGAATACATCGTTGCTTCCTTCAATTCATACTCTCCGCCCGAACGCTCGGCAATGAGCTTAACAATTTCGTAGCCGTAACGATCTGCTTCAGATAAAAGGCGCAAAATGATCGTATCGGTATGTCCGCGCAACAAATCGGATGTAATTTTATTCTCACCCATTATTAACACCTCACAACTATATTATCAAACAAATTACTATGTCTATCAAGGTAATATTTCTGTTTTATTACAATGTAAAATCTCATCATTTAGAAAAATAACCCGCCTATACTCATCGACACTTACTGCTCTCGACCCTATTTTTCGTTTGGTGGGAAGACAATCGCTTCATATGCTTGTACACGTATAGTCTTTTTTATTTTATTCGTCTTTGTGGCAACGAATCGTCACGCTCGCCTATGGAGAAAACGTCATTGCATTGGGTGGGAAGGTTGTCGGAATCGATGAGTGGACTTCCAAAAATCCGTTATTTCAAGAGAAATTAAAAGGAGTGGAAGTTGTTTCTGAAGATAATTTAGAGAAAATCATCGAATTAAATCCAGATTTGATTATTGGTTCTCCGACGATGAAAAACCTCGACAAATTAAAAGAAATTGCGCCAACCGTGGTGTACACGTGGGGAAAACTTGACTATTTGACGCAACAAATTGAAATTGGCAAGCTGATTAATAAAGAACAAGAAGCGAAAAAATGGGTGGAAGACTTCAAAAAACGAGCAGAAGCAACAGGCAAGGTCATTAAAGAAAAAATTGGCGAAAACGCCACTGTATCCGTCATTTGAAGGTGACAGGCACCATCGTCCATTGTTTGCGCAACTCAACAGTAAGAAATCAGAATTGGAGTGCACCAAAAAATAGAAATTGGAGCATAAACGTTGAAGGCTCATGGCGAAGATAGTCGTAGCTAAATACCGCAACCGGCAACATGCGCTTTCGGTATTTTTCAAACAAGCGGCTAAAGTAAATAAACTATACATACCCTTTGATAGCTTGTTCACAGTCTTTCACCCATACTCGCTCATATTCGTTGTTGGTTCGGCCTTCTTCGTAATCTTCTAAACGGTCCATTTGTTTGATTCCTTCTTCTGTAACGGTTAGCCATTCGCCAACAGCTACTTCTTCTCCTCCGAGCACAAGCGTTGGATACGCCCCGACGTCATACAACGGCCCGTTCACTTTTCCCAGCTGGACATGCCACACATACGGCGCGGCTACATGGTGATTTACTTCCCCAACAAGCGACGTTCCATAAATAAACACGCGATTCATTTCCTTCCCTCCTCTCTTGCCCTTACTGACCCTTTCTTTCCTTTGGCGAATGTTGGTCAAGGGCGAATCCGATCCCACCATCCCCTTTAAATACCTTAAAAAGGAATTTAAAAAGGGCTTTTCATAGATTTTTTGACACTACCCTTATACCATACCGAAAAACTTGAAACAATGGAAGCCCTACCTCTCGACCATCCTTGCAGCTCCGAAGCTGCGCCAGTGTGAATCTTGCTTTTCTTTCGTAAAATGCCTGCTTATTGGCAAAGCGTCCATTTCCCCTTTACAAGTTTGGGATCACAAAAAATGGCTCTGCCCGAAAGCAGAACCACTTTTCGTACTTACATTTATCCTTTTCGAACGTTTGCCGCTTGTGGACCACGGTTTCCGTTGATAATGTCAAATGTCACTTTTTGTCCTTCTTCAAGCGTTTTAAATCCGTCGCCTTGGATTGCAGTGAAGTGAACGAATACGTCGTTTCCGCCTTCTGTCGCAATAAAGCCAAAGCCTTTTTCTGCATTAAACCATTTTACTGTACCTGTGTTCATTTGAATTCCTCCAAAACAAATTGACCATCCTTCATTACTTCCCAATAGAAAAGTCGCGCTACCATCGTAAGGAAGGCTTGCTAAGAGGGCCTTCTCTTACGACGAGGCGCGACTTACAACGATCCTTAAATAACGAACTGAATGGTACTTACTGCATATTACATGATAAATTACCAGAAGTCAATAGCGAACAACAGCGGATTTTGGAAAGATTGAGTGAATCGCGTAGTACAAGTTCCTGGCGGGATTCGTATATATACAGTACCAATCAACCATACCGACAGCTGTCAATAACTACACGAAAGAAAGGAGGATATGATGACAACGGAAATAACGATATTAGCATTTTTGATTACGATGATGCTCGTTTACTGGCGGCCAAAAGGAATCAATGAGGCCATTCCTGCGACGATTGGCGCTGTACTGGTCATCCTTGGCGGAGCCGTGAACTCCTCTCATTTGCTCGACATTACGACAAAAGTGAGCGGAGCAGCGGTCACCATCATTGCGACGCTTGTCATGGCACTCGTACTCGAAAGCATCGGTTTCTTCCACTGGATCGCCACGTTGCTGGCCAAACGAGCAAACGGGTCTGGTCTCCGCCTCTTTTGGTATACGAATGCACTTTGTTTTCTCATGACATTGTTTTTTAACAATGACGGGAGCATTATGATTACCACTCCGATTTTGTTGTTGCTTTTAAACAGTTTTCAATTAAAAAGACACGAAAAACTTCCGTATTTATTGAGTGGAGCGTTGATTGCCACTGCCTCGAGCGCTCCAATCGGCGTCAGTAACATCGTAAATCTAATCTCGCTGAATATTATTCAGATGAATTTATATTTGCAAACAGCGATGATGTTTATTCCTTCAATGCTCGGGCTTTTGTTTTTGGTAAGCATGCTGTTTCTCTTGTTTTCCAATGACATTCCGAAAACATTGCCTCCACGAATCGTTCCGATCTCGCCTCGCTCTCTTTTTGACCATCCTCTCAAAGATCACTCTAGTGACATGAAAGTATCAGAAAAGCAGATGAAACGAATCCTTCTTTTTGTATTAGCGGTGCGAATAAGTTTATTTGTCGCCTCGTATTTCCATATTCCCGTCGAAATCGTAGCACTCACTGGATCTGTTTTATTATTAAGCTGGCGCTCTTACGCCTTAAAAATCAAACCGTACGATGTACTATCCAAAGCACCGTGGCACATTCTCGTCTTTGCGTTCGGGATGTATGTCATTATTTATGGGTTGAACCATATTGGACTTAGCCGTTTCCTTGTCGAATTATTACAGCCGTATATTTCGGATGTATTTCACGCCGTTTTCATTATGGGTGGAGCGTGGACAATATTAGCCAATATTTTTAATAACCATCCTGCGCTCATGATTGGGACATTGGCACTAACAGATATGAATCTAGCTCCTCCCCTTGTCAAAGCTGCTTATTTATCGATGATTATTGGTAGTGATATCGGCTCGCTTCTATTACCAACAGGCACGCTCGCCACGCTGCTTTGGTTGCATATTCTAAAAAAATATCGCTTCCCTGTACCTTGGGCGATGTATATAAAAACGACAATTCTTGTCATCCCGCTCACGGTGTTGTTTACACTTATGATGTTATATCTTTGGCTCGTGCTGCTTTTTCTATAAAAATCCCTCCTTCATTTGTTTTTAAGGAGGGATTGTTTTTGTTATGGGAAATGCACAATTTTTAAATGATGGATTTTCCAATATACCGATTCTCCGTTAGCTGTTACAAGTTCTACCATATTGTTTTGTACTTGTTTTAGCAACCCGATTTTCATTGGATGGTCGCCTATGTCAAAAATGACGAGTTGTCCTTCGGTTTTTTTGAGTTGCTCCTCTAATGAGCGTTGCAAAGCAAGCGTCGTCGGCTGTACGGGCAATAAATCATTCCCTAGTGTGTACGGGGTAATGCTTTTTTGATAGGGGATGAGCCATTTTAAATGTTGCAAAGAAATAAACATCGTTTTATAAACGGGGGAATAAAAGACAAAATAATCGTTCAGCACACTTGTGATATAGCCGTGAATCGTTTTATTCCCGATGACGTAAATTTCCACAAATCGCCCCTTGGCGTTTACTAACGTTTTGCGATAAGAAATATTCGTTTCTTCCTGCAAAGGAATTTCTGGGAACGGGCTAGAAATTTGGTTTGCTGGATCTATATGAAGCTTTATATGATGAATGTGTAAATGAGGAATGTACAAATATTCCTTCCCAGTGTAAATGACAACGATATCGGCTCCGACATCCACAAGCACCCCTTGAACAATCGTTCCCCCCGACACTTCTACTCGTACTTGCTTTCCAAGTAATGTTTTTAATTGATCCATGTTTCTCATCCTTTTTTCAGGCAAGTGGAGAACATTCATTACTCTCGTTTATCGTGTTTCTTCTCCCCTTTCTCCTCGTCTTTTTTCGGTTTTTCTCCTTTTGCATCTTCACCTTTTTTCTTGCCTTCCACCTCCTTCCCTTTCTTTTCCTGTGCTTTTGTTTCTTTTTCCCCCTTGCCTTTTTTCTTGTCGTCGTGCGCTTCTTGCTTTTTCGGCTCCTCTTTCCCGCCTTTTGCTTCCTGCGCTTTCGCTTCTTTTTCGCCTTTTTCTTTTCCTTCGTCTTTTTTCTTGTCGCCGTGTGCTTCTTGTTTTTTCTCCTCTTTACCAGCCTTCTCTTCCGCTTTCTCCGTTGATTGTTCGTTTTGTTGCTGGATCACGCCTTGAAATGCTCCTTTTGGTCCACAGCTTATGCTTTTAATGTGATTCGGATTCATTCGAATAATTTCATCCCCATTGAAGACGGTGCAATAGCCGTCTCCTTCTGGGACGAGAATGCCCTCGATTGCCTCCGGTCCTCCGCGATTAATCGAAACCCATGTATGCGTTAGTTCCGTGAACAATGCAGAAAAATTTGGTGTTTTCACATATGGCGGAACATTGTTCGTTGCTTTTTCCAGCTCGGTTGTTTCGTCGTTTTCCTCGGTTATATCCTCTTCTTTTTCCATTTGCACGTAAATGCTTTTTATGTGTTGAAGGTGATAAAACACAACCCCATCATCTTCCGTAAATAAAACGATATGATCGTCATTTACGTCAAGCAACGTTCCTTGTTTTGACTCTGGACCACCTTGGTTGATTTTAATCCGACGGGAGATAAGATCACACAATAGCTCCTTAAAGCTTTTGGCGCGAACAGGCTCTATGGTGTTGTTGCTAGAAGAGAAAGACGGCAGCGAATTCGCCCTGGCGTTTTCACTAATGCTTTGAACGTGATGCATTACATAATAGATAATTGAAGCTTCATTTTCGTTCGCAAGCGCAAGGTAATCCACTTGAACATCTACTAACTTTCCTGTTTTTGATTCTGGTCCACCACGATAAACGGTCACCGTTTTTCCAATTAACGCTTTCAATTCATCGTTCGGTTGATTATAGTCGTATAACGACATCCAAACACTCCTCCTTGTATTTTTATCCATAAGGGGCATCCATATTGTATATATACGTATTGTATATATACGTATGGATGAAAAAGAATGTACCTGCTCAAAAAAAATAAAAAAGAGCTGACGAACGTCAACTTCGTTACTACTTCCATTTGATGCTGCAACCGAATGTTTCTCAAGCGGCTGGAGCGATAAGAAAAGCGTAACGTTCCTGCCCATCGGCAAAGATTGCACAAGCCCCACTGAAGAGGGAACGCCTTAAGCCGATGGCGCTTGGAGCTAGCCACCCTTGTCTTTCTTATCCTTAAAAAAAGACTTGTGCGATTGTTCGTACAAGTCTTTAGGATATTTCTTGAAACTGGCGGTGGTACAACTCATAATAACCCCCTTTTGCTTGGAGCAATGCCTCGTGCGTTCCTTGTTCAACGATAGCCCCTTCTTGCAACACGATAATACGGTCTGCCCGTTGAATCGTATTGAGCCGATGGGCGATTACAAAACTTGTTCGGTTGTTCATCAGCCGGGCAAGCGCCTCTTGAATCGCCAATTCTGTTACAGTGTCGACGTTGCTTAAGCCCAACGGTGTGCCAGTCACCCGCTGCAACCGCTACAATATCACGCCAGTCGTCTACATTGCATTGGCCTTCAGTGTTTCGTCCAACAGCCACTACCTTTCCATCCAAGCGAAGTCCGATGGTATGACGCTACCCCGCAGCCACCGCCACGATATTGCCCCAGTCGCTCACATCGCATTGGCCATGTTTATTCCATCCAACAGCCACCACTGTTCCGTTCGATTTAAGCCCAACAGTATGAGCATTGCCTGTATTCGTTGCCATATGAACATTCCCTGCCGCAATCGCTACAATATCACACCAATCGCTTACCTCACACTGTCCATACGCATTATCACCGACAGCTACTACCGTTCCATCCGATTTAAGCCAACGGTATGACGACGACCAGCCGCTATAGTATCCCTAGGTCGGCTTTTCATTTTTAATGTCCCTTCTTTCAGTGAAATATAATGCCTTTTTCCTCCGAAAAATAATCTTTACTCATTGTGCTCATTGATCCCTAACGCTCAACGAGCACAAGTTCCAACAAATGTAACAGCTGAGGCTGATGTTACAAATACTAACAAGAGAATGAAAGCAAGTAATAAAGAAGAATCATTTTTTACCCGATTAATCTTATGCGTAAAACATCCTTAATGGTGCTTGCTTTCTAAAAATAGTTCAATATTTCACGCGGCGCAAAGTTTTTTATTTTCTTCAACTCTTCCTTACTCCACCACTTTAAATCAATAAACGTATCTTTCTCTTTTTCAGTCATATTTTCAATCGATAATATCGTGTCGGATTGAATCGTTATCTTATAATAAATCTCCCGGCTTATAAAAGAATTGCTTTTTCCTTCAATGAATACATCGATTTCAAATAGTGGTTCGTCATGAATATCAACAACAATTCCAAGCTCTTCACGTAGTTCTCTTTTCAAAGCTTCGATCGGGGTTTCCTTTCCCTTGATGCCACCTCCGGGAGTTACCCATAACACGACATTTCCTATGACATCCGTAAATTCAAATTTTTGAAGAAGAATTTCATGATATTCATTGGTGATTACTGCCCTAGCGCATTTGCGTATTCGCATCATGTTTTTCCCCTTTATTTTTGCCATGCAGTATATCTTTAAGTGATGTGCCGATATGCTTTCCGACATTGACGGCAATATTTCACTTTCTGAAATGTTGAGCGATCCTCTGGATGTAAAATTTTAAACGCCTCTAACTCTCCGTCGGTAAACGCTCTTTGATTGCGATCAACATAGAAATCTTGCAGCTTTCCACCACATTTTGGGCAATAGTCCCGTTCTCGCCGTATCACATAAATAAGTCCAAATGCACTCGTTACAACAATAAAAATAGGAACGAAAAAATTTAGAAAATTACCCATTGCTCTCAACCCTCAACTAAAATTACTACCTTTATCCTACATAAAAACTTAAAAAAAACGATGTCGAATTTTGTCGTGAAAACAAAAAAAGACAGAGGGTTTCTCCACTTCTGTCTCAACTTATCTGCAACATCCAACGAGGACTATTGCCCTCGCTGTTTCTCCAAAAATTCTATTCGGTTGTGAAACGGATCAAGAAACGAGAAGCGAGCAATACCAGGAATGGCTTTTTCGTCTTTCGTCACTACTCCCTTTTCTTCCAAATAACGTCGTACTGCCTCAATATTTTCGACTTCAAACGCGGGGTGGCTTTTGCTTCGATATCCTTCGCGGTTTTCAACTCCGATATGTAGTCCAATATCGCCAACTTCATACCAAAGCCCGCCACTTGCTTTCAACGTTTCCGGTTTTTCGATTTCGCTAAAACCGAGCACCCCTGTATAAAACGCTCGCGCTTCGTCCTCTGCACCGATCGGAATGCAAATTTGCACATGATCGAGCCGTTTGATAACAATGTTCATTTGGATTCTCCTCTATTTTTAAATATTATCGTTTTTGACATTTGATCATGATAAATTTAAACGGAGGTTTGTTTTCCATGTTCTTATGCGGCTCCACTACCTCTGAATATTCTACTAATCCATACTTTCCAAACTCTTGTTTTATGGATTCATGATCATAAAAAAACATTTTTAACCCTTCCATAATCTCAAAGTAGTCCTTATCTAGTTGTTTCCCTTTTCCAAACATCGGTGCTTCTTTTGAAATAGTTGTAAAAATCATATAACCATTTGGCGTTAACTGATTATAACAATCTTGAATAAACTTCTCTCTTTCGCGCTCATTCAATAAGTGAATTAGCGCGTGGCAAAATACGCCATCATAAAGTTGGTCATCAAAAGGCATGTCAGTTACTGAACCATGGAAAATAGGAATATGAAGCCCGTGTTGCCTTGCTAATTCGATAGCTGTTTTTGAAATCTCAATACCTGTTACGTTTATTCCGTTATCGATAAAAACTTTTGCGTTTCTTCCATACCCAATACCTGGAATTAATATATTTTTCACTTTCTTTTCAAGGAAAAAGTCTTTTGCTAAGATCGCAGACTCTGAAGGTTCAAATCCCCACATCGTTTGTTTCTCAATAAAACTGGACTCCCAGAATTCTTTCGTATTCATCTATTCCCTCTTCCTTCCTTCCTACTATCTGTCATTTGTTTCCAAACAGATCCTTTCGCTTCTTCGCCGCCTTCGATGCGTTCAATCGCCATTTTTACTTGCATGCTTACCTCAAATTCCGGGTCGTTTTCGGCCGCTTTTAATGCAGGCAAGACGGATTCATCACCATTTTCGTATAAAAACATCGCGGCACGCCAGCGAACGAGCTTGCTTGCGTCGTTTAGCGCTTCAACCATGACAGGAATGGCTTCTACGTCACCAATGTCAGACAAACAGTCACCAGCGGTACGGCGCACAGAAACGGCTGGGTCTTTTAGTGCCTCATATAAATACGGAAGCACGCTTTTGCCACCAATCATTCCTAAATACGCAGTCGCTAAGCGACGAATGGCGACTTTTTCGTCTTTTAACGCCTTTGCCAATACAGGCAAATCGGTTTCCTTCGGCTCTATCATTTGTTCCAACGCCGCATATCGTTTCGTCCAGTCTGGGTTCTCTAGCATTTGTTCTGTTACTTGAATGCTTGTTCGTTTTTGTGTTTTTGCCTGTTCGCCTTGTTTAAACATGTGCACGAGCCGTTCAAGCCGTTCGGGTGGATAAGCGGCAGACAATTCCTCAACAATATCAGCGCCGATTTCTTCAAACGTTCCGTACCGCACGCCCTTTTCGACCCATTTTCGCTCTATGACGATATTCCCCGCATGTTTTTGCGCTTCTAGCACCGCATCGACAAACGGCTTTGGCAAGCCCACACGTCTCTCTTCGTGACCGTCCGTTAACTTCACTTGCATCGGCAAGCCATACAACATTTGCACATACACTTTCACTTCGCCAAAATGATCGTTGCGTACGGGCTCATTATCTTGGAGTTCCTCCACCTGCTCGCCAAATACTTCGCGCACTTTTGTTAAAATCGGTTTCCAGTCATATTTCGCATGCCGTTCGATAGCTAAAAAATCAGCGACATGATAAATGCCTTTCACGCCTTCAATTTGCAGCAATTGCTGGATAATGGCAGGCGCATGCGCAGCTTGCGCAGGTTTATAGTTATAACTTGTGCCAAATGGAAGCTCTTCATCAAGCAACACTTTCATTGTATTTGGACTTGGCGTTGGTTCAATCGATTGAATTTTCATTTCTTTCTCTCCTATCCTCTACAAAAAATACCTCGTAACTTCATTAAAAAGGAAGAAACAAAGAAAAGCAAAAGTTTCGCTCAATAAAAAAATACCACCTCTATAAATTGCAGAGATGGTTTCACATCGTCTTACACAAACACTTTTGTCAACAAAATGTGTCGTATGTCGTCATGAAGCGTTTCATACTTAGAATCGTTGAGATCTTCTTTCGTTACCCAAGCAAATTCAGAATGTTCGTCGTTTAGTGTAAGTGAAGAAATATCATCATTTTTTGGTTTGACAAGATACGTGAAAACAACCCGATATATATCTTCGTCACCACTTTTGCTTTTTAAATTACGAACAAATAACTCTTCTAGCAATTCTACATCCAAATTAATTTCTTCCTTTGCTTCTCGAAACAAACCTTGGACAGGAATTTCCTCGTACTTAATTTTTCCAGCTGGAACGTTCCATACATTCGGAGCTACCTTACAATGCTCTGCACGTTTCGTTAAAAGAACTTTTTCATCGTGCCATACAATCACTTCAACAGAAATTCGATAATTCGGATACATACATTTTTCCTCCACATTATTAAAAATCAAAGACAATGACTCTTTTTCCCCATGCTCAAAACAACTCTAACTGTTCTGTTTCACCTAACCGTTCAAGTGATTTCGGATCATGATCTTGAAAATAGGCGTGGTGAATCCACTTTTCCTGCGTCATAATTTGCTTGTTCGAATCAGATGACGAACGAAGTCGGCAACTATAAATAATTGGGAAATAATCACGCAAAAACTTCCCCTCTGCATGCGCCGTCAATGCAATGATTTGAAAACCGAGCTGCTCTGCGACAAAAAACACCGGTCTTAACACATGATCGCTTGATGCTTTTCCGAACGGATTGTCCAAAATAACCGTGCGATGTCGCCTCATTTTCGGACGAATATGCTGCTTTTTCTCGGCAACGTAGTTAAGAATACCCAAAAAGAGCGTCATGTTTTTGCTCCATTTTTCACCGCCAGACCAGACGTTGCTTTGCTCCCACGAATACGAGCGCGTCGTTACTTTATTGTCGTTCGTTACTTTACGACAACTTACTTTCATTCCTTCATTGTTCATCACTACTTGTAGAAGTTGCTTCGATTGAAGCCACATTTCGATTTCTTTACGTACTTTTGCCTCGTCTTGCTGACCGTGTTCGTTTAGGAAACGTTCAGATTCAAGTTGTTGCAGCATCCATTCAATATAGTTGCGGATACGCATTTTACCGACTTCTTCTTCCCAATCTGGAATCGCAAATGTGAAAATGCGCTTCCATTCTTCTCCGACTTTTACTCTCGTTTTGTTCGGTATTTGCCTTAACTCTTCAACTAACGTACGCAAATGTGTATGAATATGGTTAATAAACGCCTGTAACTCAGTATCTTTTTGACGAATATGTTCATTAGCGTAATTCGTTGCTCGCTCCACACTTTGCATCATATGGTTTTTAAAAGCGATAGTGTCTTCATACGTTTCTTTATGCTCGATGCCGTTTATAGCTGTTTGTTGCATTTTTACATCTTGGATTGATGTACGACAAAATTCTTTAAATGACCGCTTCTCTCGTTCTACACGTTCTTTTGCTAATTCAACCGCTTGCTTACTCACTTTCAACCGTTCGATCACGTGCTCAACGAAATGACAACGATTGTACGTGAATGATGCGACTTCTTCTTCGTTCAACGATAAAGCAATGATCGCTGGGGAATGAAAATGATGCATTTCTTTTGCTACGTGAAGCGATCGCTCTGCTTGCTCAATATCTCTTATCTCCTTCGTGAGCCGCTCTCGTTCTTGTTCGAGAAATGTTTTTCGTTTCATAAGCATTTCTCGTTCCACATCCAATTGCACAGCAACATCACCCAGTTCATTTGAAAATGACCATTTCTCTTCGTTTGGAAATTGCTCCTGAAACTGCTCCTCTTTTGTCTTCACGACACCTTTTTGTTGTTCTTTTCGTTTTAACGCTTCTTGCACTTGTCGCTTCAGATGTTTCAACGATTCATGAGCCGATGCCATTTGTTCCTCAAGCCGTTCAAGTAAATACTCCCCATCACTTGGGAATACCATTGTTTCATCTAAATCAACTTGTTTCTTTTTTAACTTATTGATCTCATGAGTAAGGCGATCAATCTCCCTTTGAGCCGATTGTTTCTTTTCTTTCCACTCACCGTATGATGTTTTAATCCCTCGAATACGTAGCTCGAACTCACGAATGTTTTCGCGGATGACGTCCTCGCTTTTCCCCGAATAAATAGGGATGAGATGACGGAGCGAACGATAATCGTAATGTTGTTCAATTGAACGTCGCTCTGTGTCAAGTGACCGAAGGCGTTCTTGAAGCTCTATGCTTTGTGCATGTGCATCTTCTAGAGAACGAGTAAAACGCACGATTTCTTTTGTCAACGATGTAAGCTGCTCATCAAGTATGTGTATTTGCTTTTGTCCTTCTTGCACTTCTTTTTTATATTGAATATAGGTCGTGGCATCTTTTATTTTATCGCGAAAACCACTTAACTCCCCTTCGTATTGGCTAACAAGCGACTCATCTCGTTCAACATGCAATCTGCATTCGTTTATACGTTTTTTTTCTTTTTCGATTGTTATCGCTAATTGTTCTATGCTACGTAAAAGATCAGCATGTTCCATACGAAGCGACTCGATGATTTCGTATGGGTAAGTGGCTAAAAACGTGTGCCATGCTTGTTGTACATCTTGCCAAATCCTTAGCTCTGCTTCTTTCTCCTGGCGGCGTTGCATTATATGTTCAGCGTTATCACACATACGTTTTTTCCAAATCGCGAACGATGTCGGATCGCTTACTTCCTGCCAATAGTATGGTGCAACCCACTCATACGATATATGTTCATTTTCCACACGCGATGCCTCGTCAACAGACAGCACGACAATTGGCCCCTGCATTCGATCGCTACATTGTCGCACTTTTTGTATTAGCTGCTCTTTCGCTTTCGCAGTTGTAATAAGCGTCATTGGCCAAAGCGGGAACACTTGCTTTTTCTCTCGTTCTTCTTCCTCAAGCGACTGCAAATACTCCACACCTGTAGCAAGGAGATGAAATTGACTTTTCCATGAAGAAACCTGTTCTGCTAAAAATGGATCGGAGAAAAACAAGTCTTGTCCACCGTACGCATCGACAAACCGTGAAGCAATCCGTTCCTGCACTAAAAGTTTTTCACGTTCTTTTATCCTTTTTTCGATTTCCTCATGAAGCCTCATTTGAATCGTCTCTTCTTGAATATAAACGCTATCAAGCGCTACCCATTGTGGCCGAACAGAAGCAAGCTTTTTTATAAGTGCTTGTTCCTCACTCTCTATCATTTGAATGTGTTTTTCCAACGCTTTACACTCTGCCTGTTTATTGGCTCGTTGCTTTTCAAGTTCCTCTTTATGCGCTTCTACTTCCCGTTCCAATTGTTTCAATTGCTTTATTTCTTGGCGCAAACGAACGAGTTCTTCATCTAGCCATTGTTCTCTTTCCATCCATTTTTCCATTTCTTCTTCAACAGATTGTTGTGTTGGGTTTGCTAATAAGCGTTGTTTCAAATGCTCCATATCTTTTTCTCTTGCATGAATGACTTTTTGAATGCCAGCTCGTTTTTCGCGTGTCTCTTGCTCTTCTTTCTTACGTGCTTCAATGTCTTTTTTCCATTGTTCTACTTGTTTTTGAATAGGACGGAGCTCATAGCGCACATTTCGCTCGTCTTTTTCGATTTTTTCCAGTTGTTCCATAAACAAACCGAGTAGTGAACGACGAGCTACTTCTAATTGCTCCTCATAATGAGCGAGCGTTTCATCTTCTTTTAACTTCTCCATCTGCTGTTCGATATGTGCTAGCATTTCTACATATTGCTTTCGTGCAGACTTATACTTGGCCAGTTGAAGCGAATAGTATTCGTGCTCCAAACGCATCATTTCTTCTTCTTTTTCTTTTTCCTGCACTAACGCTTGTTCATATTCCCGTTCAAATTCATTGAGCCTCATCTGTTCTAATAAAATATGATACGTTGCCCGCTTTTTCCGATGAGTCAACTCAGCGTTTCGCCATTCTTCCCATTGCATCACATTGTCATTTTGCTCGTTTTCATACGTTTGTTTTTGTTTGAGCGTCTCGAGCCATACTCCTTTGGCATGTTGCTTCACTTGTTCATACAATAACTGTTGCTGATGAAGCTGTTCATATACACCAACATATTGCTCAAGTTGTTGCTGAATACGTTTGTTTTCTTCAATCGTTTCTTTTAGCTTTTTATAATGCTTAAAGCTTGCAAGTTGCTTTTCAAACAAATCAGCAAATCGTTTCTCATCATGCCCAACAATTGCACTTTCAACAATTGGAATAAGTAGACGATCGAATAGTTGATTTGTCGTTTTACATTCATCAAAAAACGTCTCAACACCACCCTCTGTGCTATTAATTTTAACAATACTTTCCCATTCGCTTGAAATAATATGATATTGCTCTTCTAGAAACGATTTATATTCTTTTATTGTTGAAAACGTGCGAGCGAACATCGACTTTACTTTCATATCATGATAATAATCTTGCATTTCACCTCGTTCCGCTGGGCGTTTTCCGCTTCTTCCTTCGCGTACAAATGGAATACCCTCAATCCCATGTGGGTCGTTCGCGTTATATTCATATACGTAACGGAGCGAGTCTAATCCGTTGTTTGTCATAAAAAGCGATACAGCCGTCACAACATATCGGCGCGGTTCATCATTTAACAACCATTCAATTGCAATATGTGCGGGCGCGTTTTCTAATTGAAGCGTTTGTTTTATTTTTCGATCCGCTAAATCAACGTGCGGCAAAATCGCTTGCAGTACAGTGTGGATGAATACCGTTTTTCCACCCCCGTTTTCAAGCAAAATCGCTCCATTATGCCCATCAAACCGAAACAATTCATCGTTATACCGCTTGCGACCTTCTTCATAAACAACGTTCGTCAGCCGAATTTTACTGATCGCTGGCATCTTCATTCTCCCTTTCAAATCCGTAAATAAACTCAAAAATTCCACGGTTATATTCAACATCCATGAAAAAGCGTTGCACAATCGTTTTTGCTTTTTCTGTTAATGTGACTTCATGGTTGCCGATATCAACTAAAAGCTCTTGATCGATTAAAAAGCGTCTTGCTGTATCAAGGAAACTCAGACGACTGATCGTAGCGCCACTTTGCCTTTTTGCTGTCTCTTTAATATCATCCATGGCCTCCCATTTCTCAATAATCACACTCCAATTGTAAGAAAACTCTTGTTCCCATTGTTTTAATTGTTCCGCATCGTGGCGCTTCAATTGATCGATACGCTCCTGCACAAGTCGTGCCCATTCATCCATTGCTAAAAATTGTCGCGTTGGTTCTTGAGTATGATACGAATCGTAAAAACTTCCAAACAACACGAGCGATACAAAATAAAGCAAATATAAATCGCCGTTTGTAGCGCCTGAACGAAGATAATGACGCTTAACCCAATCGTTACTTACATGAAATGGTGACAATTTTGTGCGCGGTATAAGAAACAATTGCTCGCTCGTCAACACAATAACACAATCGACTTCACGACTAAACGCATCCAAAAGGGCGCGAATTTCATCATCACTTTTATAAAGCTGTACCGCTTGCGCATCTGCAACTCCTTGTCTTGCAAGTATCGTATATAATTGAAAAGCTTGCATAACTTTTTGTTCTGAATAATCTCTCATCGTTCCCTCACCGCAATTATCATATTTTGAATGGAAAACCGTTCACATTTTTGGATGACGGTTTTCGTTTCTTCTACCTCAAGTACATACGTGCCGAGAAATAAAATCGCCTCTCCAAACAATGCTTCTCCCTCTTCCCTGTCCATTTCTTTCTGAATAGGCGAACGTTGATGCATAAAAAGCCAAAAGTCATAAAATGATCGATGTTCATATAAATACGACTGACCAATGTCATCTAAGTAATCAAAAAATGAAGAAAGCGTATCAACACGTCCTAACTGATATGCCTCTAACAAATGTTGCATCAATAATCGATATCGGCTTTTCAGCCATGTACGATACGGGTCAACATATTCAATATTGTCTGTTTCTAAGAAGTGCGGATGTATCTTTTCTTCACGCTCTTCTATAATATTTTGTTCTTCAAAAATGGTCATTGGCGACCAATATTTATTTTCCTCTACTTTTAAAAACGGATGAAGCACCCCTTTCATCGCTTCAATCGGAAGTGGCGCAGAGACGATGTACGACACGATATCTTGGTCAAAATTAAACGAATGAAGTCTCGTATAGTACAGCGATTCTTGAGCGGTCACAAGCGTCGTGTTTTTCAATGAAAGCGCCTTGTCAAGAAGTGCGGAATGGGCATAGTGCACTGATTCTAATTCCCGAGCAATTTTCAGCACAAGTTCATACGTCTTCTCTTCTTTTTGATGCACATCACGAGCATATAATCTCTCTCTAGTGTCGTTGACAAACTCACGCAGTTCTTTAAACTCCTCATCTTCACGTGTAAGTCGGCTGTAAATATCGTCCAAAAGTTGCCTATATCGCTCAAACGTTTCTTCAGAAATAATACTGCGCTGAATTTCATGTTTAAGACGGCTCATCCGTTCTTCCAACGTTTCGACATCAATGCGCATTTCGTTAATTTGTTTCAACGCTGCCACAAATTCTCCTTTTTCTAGCTGTTTTCGCAACATAAGTTGGTTGATAGATAATTGAAATTCACTATAAAACTCTTTCGTCGCAAATAAAAGCTCAAGCCCATCTTCATCGAGCGTGTAATATTGTGTATTCGTTCTCGTGTCAAAATCATGCGCTTTTAAAAGTGAATATTCAACCACACTTTCTTCACGCTGTTCCCAATCGTAAAATGGATAGCTTCGCTTTTTCCCAGATGTAGGACGAAATGTTTGAACAATCGTCCGTGCTAGCTGTTCACACAACTCATCATCTAGCACATATACGTGCTCAGTCAATTGTTTTAAAAACAAAGCAAGCTGTTTAACTCCAGTTTTGTACTGCCGTATAAGCTTTTGTTCAAAGAAAAAAAGGAGCGTCAACAGTCCGAGCCCTTTCATATCAATAGGTTGCCCACTTCGATCAGTCGCCCGCATCCGTTCAAGGTCTAAAAGCGGACTAAACAGCGCCAGTCTTCTTATTCGTTCACGGTAACCTTCTGTAATGCCTGACCATGCTAACTTGTCCAATCTGATTCCCTCCAAATATGCTGCAATTCCCATGTTTTCAACGTTTCTTGTGGATAGTATAAACCAGAAACAAGAAGTTCAGAAAGTCGGCATTTTTCATCTAGCTCAAAATAAGAAAGGAACGACAGAAGTGCTTCCGCTCGCTCAACTTGATACTCTCTGCCACGCGTTGGCTCTTTTTGCAAACATGCTCGATAAAACGGGAGTGCAGGCGAGACAGGGATTTTTTTTGAAAGCGAGTACCAAATGGAAACACCTTCGCGATCAATGTCACCGAAATAGTAGAAACGATGATCTGCTTGGATTGGATATTGCATCGAAAATTGCTCAATGCTATTAATTACACTTTTTCCTCTTCCATAAATGAGCGTAGAAAAAACCGTGCCACAAAGCGCAGGCAAAAGCGCTTGATACGTCGTTTTGTTTTCAACAATGAGATGAAGCTGAGATGTCCTTGTCACATTCGTTGGGTTGATCGCAAACATTAAAGGATCGGAAACGGGAACAATGCGAAGGAGTTCAAAAAGACCAATGCGTTTCAGTACTTCTCTCCCTCC
Organism: Anoxybacillus sp. LAT27; assembly: GCF_022030075.1. Lineage (NCBI taxonomy): Bacteria > Bacillati > Bacillota > Bacilli > Caryophanales > Anoxybacillaceae > Anoxybacillus > Anoxybacillus sp. LAT27. The sequence goes on along the minus strand of NZ_JAIWYK010000071.1, from coordinate 2,437 downwards.
TCCTTCATCGATCCATTTTTCATCACCAACTAACTCCATACTTCGCTCCGGCGCAGCCGCTACTTCACAAGGGAGATCATGAGTTCGTAAGTATGAGTCAATTTTTAAAATAAATGGCTTGTCCCGCTCCCATATAGAAGGTTCCTTTCCATAATACTCGTCAAGCTGAATGGCTGAATGAAGTTGATTTTGATAGCGTTGTAACTCGCGATGATAGTCTTTCGTTAAAAGATGTTTATGGATACGATATTGAAATGCAAGCGACGGTGTTCGTATCGTCCTCCCTTTTGCTTTTACCATCTCAATGGTCCCTTTCGCCTCCAATGCAAGCACCATTTCAGCAAATTCTTCATACGTATGCACAAAAGGCTGAATAATTCGTTCCAACTCATCAAGCGAAATCGTCCGTTTCGAAAACAACGCCAATTGCTTTTCTATTTGTTCTTGCATCGTTTCAACTCCTAGAAATTGAACTTTTTTTATTTATTATACAAGAAATGATGGATGAAGGTGGGGGTTTGTGGTTACATATTAAGCCAAGACTTTTTACTTCAATCTCACTCATGGTGCTAGTTTAACGCTAGCCTATGGCTACCCGGTCTACAGGAACAGGAAAGTGCTCTTGCGTGGGTGATTCTGCGTTAGCTCAAGTTTATCTAGCACCAGGAGTATTACTTGAACATTTATAAACAGTTGTATTCGATTTTTTATGACACGCTTTATTTATGTTTACGATAAAAAACAAGTACACCAGCAATTTTTGAGAATGATTGTTCAGAAAATATACTGTTTGCCCATTAGATGTTGAAATAATCCTGTCATTCAAATACTTTGAATAATTAAGTAACAAAACACTTCATATGACTGTAGCAAATGGTGATCAAAAGAGGCGGCCATCCTTTGGAATAACGTTGTAATCACATAAAAAACTAAGTTTTCTATAGGGACGTGACACACACAACCGAAAATCATATAATTGTAATAGCATGGAAATAAAAGGACGGTGACCAGATGGAACAAATCATTGTGGAAACATTAAAGAATGCGGTCTCCCCTTCTGTCATTTATTTGTTCGGATCAGCAGCAACAGGACACATTCGCCACGATAGCGACATTGACATTGCTTTTTTGAGCGATGAACGATCATTAGACCACTATGAACGCTTTATGCTTGCACAACAATTGTCAGAGCAGTTACAACGAGACGTCGATCTCATCGATTTAAAACAAGCGAGCACCGTTTTTCAAGCACAAATCGTCAGTAGCGGGAAGGTCATCTATTGTGCAGACGAACAAAAACGGGCAGAATATGAATGGCTAGTGCTGAAAATGTATGCAAAACTAAACGAGGAACGAGCCGAAATTTTGCGAAACATTGTGGAAAGTGGGTCGGTTTATGATTCATGATGTCATCCTAAATAAAATCAGTGTCATCGAACGGTGTCTGAAACGTATTCATGAAGAATATGAAAACAACCCAAAACATTTGGAGAATTACACAAAGCAAGATTCCATTGTCCTCAACCTCCAACGAGCGTGTGAATCAAGCATTGACTTAGCGATGCACGTCGTTGCACAAAAAAGCTCGGACTTCCACAAACAAGCCGAGACGCTTTCACTCTTTTAGAACAACACGGCATCATTTCTTCATCTTTGTCACAAAAAATGAAAGCGATGGTCGGATTTCTCAATATCGCTGTGCATGACTATCAAGAACTGAACTTGACGATTTTACAAAAAATACTCGACAACCATTTAACAGACTTCACCGAGTTTACGAAAGCGATTGTTAGGCAAAAGTAGGCGGTGCGAATATGCACCGCCTTATCCACTACTTTCAATCCCAATGTTTCTTTCACTCATCTAAAAAGGCAGGGAGACGCTGTTGATGCGGAGTGATGAAAACTCAAACAAGAGATGACATCACTTCAACCCCTCAATCTCTTCCATAGACAACTCCGTTAGTTCATGAATTGTCTGTACATCGTAGCCTTTTTCCAGCATCTTTTTCGCAATCTGGCGCTTTTCTTGTTGTAACCCTCGTTCCACGCCTTCTTTCAAACCCTTCTCTAGCGCTTTTTTCTCATATGAAATGATTAAATCCAACACTTGTTCTTTTTCTTTCGTTTCCATTTCATTCACCTCGTTTCGTAATTGTTGTTTCCACATGCTTGGAGGAGTGGCATCACACCGAATTTTTCTCAACTTTCAAGCAAATGATGTACTTCTTCTTCCGTAAGATCTACAAGGTCTGCGATTTCTTTTGGTGTCATTCCTTTTTTCGACATATTGCGAACAAGATGTTTCATTCCTTGTTTAAATCCTTCCTTTTTTCCCTTTTGTTCATACGAGATTAACAATTCCAGCACTTGTTCTTTTTCTTTCGTTTCCATTTCATTCACCTCGTTTCGTAATTGTTGTTCTTCCTCATCCGACA
>NZ_JAIWYK010000200.1:0-263 GCF_022030075.1 Anoxybacillus sp. LAT27 | reverse complement strand
AAGCATCGTCCCGAGCGCCAGAACGATCGCTAGAAAGCCTAGCGTATTGCCAAGCCCTGCTTTAATCGAATCGATGATGCCCGGCGTTTCCGGCGACGGCGCGATAAGCGGCATGCCCATCGCCAGCCCGACGCCGACGGACACTAAAATAAGGGCGACAAACGGATGCATTTTCGCCGCCGTAATGAGCAATAACAAGACAATAATAGCGGCCACAACAATGGCAATTCCCATCATGCACTCCTCCTTAGCTTTGAGATAAA
>NZ_JAIWYK010000199.1:0-263 GCF_022030075.1 Anoxybacillus sp. LAT27 | reverse complement strand
CAGGCGGAGCAGCCGCTGATTCAGCCTGCGTTCGATCTCCAGCCCGTGGTCCTGCAGCTCCAGGTAAAACCGGTCGGCGCCGAACACCTGCCGATACCAGAGCGCCGCCTGGCGGGCCCCCTCGATATCGCCTGCGAGCAGCAGCCGGGCCACCTCCCCCTCCCGGCAGGCGCTCAGCGCAATCAGCCCTTCGCTGTAGCGGGCCAGCGCCTCCTTGTTCAGCCGAGGGAGGATGAAGTGGCCCTCCGTGTTGGCCAGCGTAG
>NZ_JAIWYK010000198.1:0-264 GCF_022030075.1 Anoxybacillus sp. LAT27 | reverse complement strand
CATAGGCTCAGCCGTCACCACGTCTTCTTCATGATACAATCGATATAAAATTTCATCGGCTGGCAAGGTGGTTAACTCTTCAGCTTTTAACGTCTTGGTTAAGATTTTTAAGCGGGGGAACAAGTCATTGTCCACCGTCTCATACTCTTCTTCTGTGGTACGTGGTAGCAACTGTAGCACAATACCGCCCGCTTGCTCACCATCACAAGCCAAGTTGATTAAGGTAGGAATCTGTACGGATTGCTGTTGGTAATGTGCCAAACA
>NZ_JAIWYK010000197.1:0-264 GCF_022030075.1 Anoxybacillus sp. LAT27 | reverse complement strand
TGATCGAGTGGCAAAAGCGCACCGGCTACGTGGTGAGGCTCGCCTGCGAAGCCACGCTCAATATCGCCAAGCGTCCCGAGATCCTCGAGAAGATGCGTGAGGCCTATTTCATCACGGTGTTCTGCGGCATCGAGACGCCCGATCCCGACGCGCTGAAGGCAATGCACAAGGACCACAACATGATGGTCCCGATTCTCGAGGGCGTGCGCACCATCAACTCCTACGGCATGGAAGTGGTCTCCGGCATCATCATGGGGCTGGACA
>NZ_JAIWYK010000196.1:0-265 GCF_022030075.1 Anoxybacillus sp. LAT27 | reverse complement strand
AACGTCAATCCGACGCGCGTCTTTACGTACAGCGCGACTCCAGGACAAGGGCTGTTCAGCGATTTAGAAGCGCTTGTGAATGACTTGGAAGCTGGCAAGAGCGGCCAAGAGCTGAACGGTTATTTATCCTATATTGACAAGCACATCGACAACGTCTTGGCCGAGCGTGCCGAGCTTGGCGCGCGAAGCAACCGCCTTGAGCTGATGGAAGCGCGTGTCGATGAACAGGAAGTGATCGCCCAACAAATTTTGTCGGACAATGAAG
>NZ_JAIWYK010000195.1:0-265 GCF_022030075.1 Anoxybacillus sp. LAT27 | reverse complement strand
GCTTGGCTCGGCTGATCTCCCTAAGCACCATGATGGCGGCTTTTCATTATCGTCCGAAAATGGACAACGACGTGTTTGGCTTTGCCGTTGCAATAGCCGGCAGATGCAAATAGATGCATAGATCGATCAACAGCAGCGCCAGCCAAGAGAAACGCTATGAGAAAATGGATGGTCACAATAGCAGGCGGGAGGTCAAACCAGACAACAAGGGGCCGAGTGCGATCTGCGCCGCAAGCAATCCAGCCGCCGCCGACCGTCGTGGCGA
>NZ_JAIWYK010000194.1:0-265 GCF_022030075.1 Anoxybacillus sp. LAT27 | reverse complement strand
CGCGTGATTTGAAGTTCGATACGTACGCCTCGTTCCGCATCCGCGGCGCCATCTTAGACGGTTTGCGCAAAGAAGACTGGCTGCCGCGCAGCATGCGCGATAAGGCGAAAAAAATTGAGGAAGCTATCGAGCGGCTCGAACAGCGGCACATGCGATCGGTGACGGCGAAAGAGATCGCCGCTGAGCTCGGGATGACGGAAGAAGAAGTGCAGACGGCGGCGAATGAAACGTTTTTTTCCCATTGGCTGCCGCTCGGGCAGACGAC